>JAGLKH010000356.1 GCA_023141985.1 Flavobacteriaceae bacterium
GCAGCATTATTTTTTAATGCATTTACAATAGTTTGGTGAATAGGGAAAGGAGATTCTCCAAAACCAAAATGAAAAACATTTTTATTTTCGCTTCTTAACTTCTTAACTTTTTGATTAACTGCTAAAGTTGCTGAAGTCTTTAGTTGCAAAATATTTTTATTGACTTGTATCATTAGATCAAAGTTATAAAAAAGGGTTGCTCATGAGCAACCCTTTTTGAATTCTATTTAAAAATGCTATAAAAGACTATTTAATAATAAAACTTAACCTGGCAAATAAATGACGTCCGTTTGTTCCAAATTGTTGAGAACGTCTGGAATAAATAAATCTACCGGAAGATCTAAATGCTTCAGGAGTTGGGTCAGAATATACATCCAACAAATTATTTGCTCCAAAAGTAAACCTGGTACTATTACTTATTTGATATCCAAAACTTAAATCAGTAACTACTTTTCCTCCATAATCTGCTGGTGTAGCATTATTGGTGGCTTCTGTTACTTCTCCAAAATAAGCATTACGTAAAAAGATATTCCACTTTTGACCAACTTTTAAATTGTGTGACAAGTTTCCTTTAACTCTTGGTACAGCACCTTCAATATAAATTCTACTGGTTGGATCAAAATAAGTATCTGTTAATCCTGCATCAGAAATTGCATCAGGAACATTTACACCTTCAATCTCAGTATCAGAAAACGTAAATGCTAATGTGTTTGTAATACTTATATTATCATTTATATTATCTTTATGATTTAAAACAACATCTATACCCGTTGTTTTTGTGTCCACAGCATTAGCGAAAAATCCTGCTCTACTTGCATTTGCCTGTGCAAAAAGTGCAGCCAGCTCTGGGTTACCGCCATCAGTAAATTGACCAGTTTCAATGACTCTATCATCTATTGTAGTAATATATCCATCTACTGTTATTTTTAAATTGGCATCCGGAATATTAGCAGTAAATCCTAATGTTCCACCAAAAGAGGTTTCCTCTTTTAACGAATCAATACCTAAAACTCTAGCTATTCTGGACGTGTTAGAAAATACACCTACTTCAAAAGGTACGCCATCAACAAATATCGTTGATGTTGAATTAAAATGTATTTGATGTAAAGATGGTGCACGGAAGCCCGTTTGCAAACCACCTCTAATATTAAAATTATCACTCGCTTTAATTCTAAATGATACTTTTCCATTTAAAGTCCCTCCAAAATCTGAGAAATTTTCATACCTAACAGCAGCAGTAGCTAAAAATTCTTCACTGAAATCGGCTTCTACATCGGCATACATTGCAATGGAGTTTCTATATTCACTCAATTCATTTGCAGGACTAAATCCAGGGAACACTTGTATTCCACCAGGTCTTGAACGTCCTAAGAAATCGGTTGGAACTATAGACTCAGGATCCGTAGGGTCATGTACATTACCATCGGTATTATATTGTGCATAAGAGTTTACGATACCTGCAAAAATTTCGTAATTTTCCAATCTATATTCTGCTCCGAACGCTAAGTTTAAGCCTGACATTACATCATCATAATACCTGCTCAAATCAAAGTTTATCGTATTTTC
>JAGLKH010000357.1 GCA_023141985.1 Flavobacteriaceae bacterium
TGGAGTAATTGGGGAGGTTTAAACGATGTTTTAAGAAACCAGGAATTAACTTCCGGGTTAACGCCATCAAGCTATAATTTTGGAGGTGTTTTAGGAACGACTAATATTAATGTTAGAGCTTCACAGGCAAGACAAGGTGGCCGTGTAACGTATTCATCTTCAAATAGGAGCTATACAAATAGACTAATGGTGTCTTACGCATCTGGTTTAGTAGAAGGAGGATGGGCATATACAGTTTCAGCAGGAAGGCGTTGGGGAAATGAAGGGTATCAAGATGCTACATTGTACGATTCTAATTCGTTTTTTGCTTCAGTTGAAAAGAAACTAAACGATAAACATAGCTTGAATTTTACAGGGATTTATGCGCCAAACCGAAGAGGGAAATCGTCTCCAAACACGCAAGAAGTTTTCGATTTAAAAGGCATAAAATATAATGAGTATTGGGGCTATCAAGATGGCAATAAACGTAACTCTCGTATAAAAGAAGTTGAAGAACCTATAGTTATGCTAAACCACTATTGGGATATAAGCAGTAAAACAACATTGAACACTAATATGGCTTATCAATTTGGTAAATTAGGAAATAGTCGATTAGATTATAATGGTACAGATTTAGTCAATGGTTTTCCCGAAGGAGGAGGCGCAAATCCAAGCCCGACTTATTACCAAAAACTACCAAGTTTTTTCTTAAGAAATAATCCCGACGATTTAGGATTGGCCTATGGTACGCAGCAGCAGTTTTTAAATGATGGCCAAATTAATTGGAACCAAATGTATGAAGCTAATATCTCTAATACACAAAGAGGAGGAAATGCAGTTTATGCGCTTTATGAAGATAGAGCCGATGATACACAAATAACAATTAATTCTATATTGAGCACAGAGTTTAATGAGAACATTTTGTTTAATGCAGCCATAAATTATAAGCATTTAAAATCTGAAAACTTTGCTCAGGTAATCGACCTTCTTGGAGCAAATGGTTATTTAGATGTGGATTCTTTTGCTGATGATCCAAACGATATTCAAAATGATGTATTACACCCAAATAGAATTGTTAGTGAGGGCGATAAATTTAAATATAATTATAACCTTTTTGCAGATGTAATAAGTGGTTATGCACAAGCACGATTTAAATACAATAAAGTAGATTTCTTTCTCGCAGGAAGAGTTACTAATACACAATACCAAAGAGAAGGAATCTTTCAAAACGGAGGATTTCAAGATAGTTCTCTTGGGAAAGGAGAAAAGTTAACTTTTACCGGCATTGGAGCTAAAGGTGGATTGACTTATAAAATTACAGGAAAACATGTACTAGATCTTAATGCAGGGTATATAACACGAGCACCATCATTGCGAAACACTTTCTCAAACTCAAGAGAGAATCATGATATCGTTGGGGATAGAAGCGGAATTGAAATTACTGAAGAAAAAATAAGTTCGGTAGATGCAAGTTATATATTTCGTTCTCCAATAGTTAAAGCAAAATTAACTGGTTATTATACAAAGATTCAAAATGCGAGTGAAATATCATTTTTCTTTGCTGACGGTATTGGCGGAGACAATGCCGTGTTTGTACAAGAAGTATTACAGGA
>JAGLKH010000358.1 GCA_023141985.1 Flavobacteriaceae bacterium
GGGCGAGCCTCTAAAACTTCTCTCGTTGGTTTATCGAATGGAAAGTCAGCATCCAATTTAAAATCGGACATTATATAAAGCTGATCCCACAATTTATGCTGAAAATCGGGTACATCTCGCAAATGAGGCTGTAAATTTCCCATTACTGCAATAATAGCATTCGCTAATTTATTACGTTCTTCTTTTGTTTCGCGAGTCGTCGCATAGTTAATCATTTTTTGCATATGTCGTCCATATTCCGGAATGATTAAATGCTCGCGCTCTGTGTTGTATTGTAATTGATCTATCAAAATTAAAATGTATGTGTAACGTTATTTTTTATGGAGTTTTTAATACTTCGCAAAATACAAAAAATTTTTTCTGCATTAGTTAAAATAACTATAATAAATCTATAACGAAATAACATCGTTAACATTGCTTGAAACTTCGATGTATTTTGAAATTACTGCATCCGGGTTTTTCATTTCAATACTTATAGAAATACTTGTGTATTTTCCATTTTTAGATTCGGTTGTTTGTATTACGGCTCCTGCATCGTTAAAAAGTGATTCTATTTTATCGATTTTGCTTGCTTCCGATTTTACAATAAACTTATATAAATATTCTGAAGGCCAGGTTGTAGTTTCTTCAAGTCTGTATTTCAATTTTTTATAAAATTCTTCAGCATTAGGAGAATCGCTCATAATCTCTTGTTTATCCCGCTTTATGCATTAGAAAATCTATTACAACTTGAAACTACTTCAAAACCTACCGCTTGGCTGAGTTTTTTAATTTAACCATAGCGGTGCTATGCTGAAATTAAGAAAACACTAGATTTTATTGTATTTTCAAGCCTCATTTACGAAGTTCTAATACATAATTCGGGTTTATAGAATTGCAAATATAATTTTTTTAGTCAGAAGATAATAGACAGAAGTTAGAAGTTTAATGCTTTATTTTTCACTATAGTTGGGATATTCTATTCAAAAGAAAATAAACAACTTACTGCATACTGAATACAGAATACTTTTTTATTCCCTTTTTAATTACGATTTTTACAGTTAAAATCTTACCAAAGTTGAAACCGAAAAAAATTGTTATTACCGGAGGGCCCGGAACTGGAAAAACTTCAATCATTAATGCATTGAAAATGAAAAATTTTTATTGTTTTGACGAAATAATAAGAACTCTAACATTAGATGCCAAAAAAGAAAGTAATCCCTCTAAACATGTTTCAAATCCTATTGCTTTTGTTAATGACCCAATGTTATTTAATACAAAATTACTTCATGGTAGGATAGAACAATTTAAACAAGCCAATACTATAGAGCAAAATATTAGTTTCTTTGATAGAGGGATTCCTGATGTATTAGCTTATATGGCTTTTTTTAATCAAAAATATGGTGACAAATTCATAAATGCTTGTAAAGACAATCTATATAACCATGTCTTTTTATTACCCCCATGGGAAGCTATTTACAAATCGGATAATGAACGCTTTGAGACTTTTAATGAATCGAAAAAGATCCATCTTCATTTAAAACAAACCTATAAAATTTTTGGTTATAAAATTATTGATGTCCCTTTTGGAACAATAAAAGAACGCACAGAACATATCTTGAACATTATAGAAAATATCTAATGCAACATCCAATACAAATATTAGAACGCTATTGGAATTTTACAAGCTTTAAACCTTTACAGGAAGACATTATTAATGCTGTGCTTAAAGGCGAAGACACTTTTGCATTATTACCAACAGGTGGAGGAAAATCTATTTGTTTTCAAATTCCGGCTTTGGCAAAAGAAGGTATATGCATTGTTGTTTCCCCTTTAATAGCCTTAATGAAAGATCAAGTGAGCAGCTTAAAAGAAAAAGGTATTAAAGCGATGGCTCTTACAAATGAATATAAATACAATGATTTAAATATAATGCTCGATAATTGTATCTATGGAAATTATAAATTTTTATATCTCTCACCGGAGCGTTTACAACAAGATATAGTACAAAATAGAATACAGAAAATGAATGTTAATCTTATTGCTGTAGACGAAGCGCATTGCATTTCACAATGGGGAAATGATTTTCGTCCGGCATATAAAAACATTGTATTACTTCGCAAATTACTACCTCATATTAATATTATTGCTTTAACCGCTTCGGCCACTCCAAAAGTTGCAGAAGACATTATAGAGGAATTAGATTTTATTGATCCAAAAGTATTTAAACAGTCCTTTAAAAGGGAACATTTAGCCTATATGGTTTTTGAAGAAGAAGATAAATATTATAGAATAGAACAAATTTTAAAAAAAAATCCACATTCATCAATTATATATGTTAGAAGCAGAAAAAACACTTTCGAAATAAGTAATTATCTTGAAAAAAAAGGGTTTACAAGTACATTTTATCATGGAGGTTTATCTAATGTTGAGAAAGATAAACACTTTTCGCAATGGTTTAACAATCAAAAGCAGGTTATGGTTGCTACTAATGCTTTTGGAATGGGAATAGACAAAGCTGATGTAAAAACTGTTATTCATGTTAATCTTCCGGAAAGTATGGAAAGTTATTTTCAGGAAGCTGGCCGTGCAGGACGAAATAATAAAAAATCTTATGCTGTAATTTTAAAAAACAAAGGTGATGAACAACATGTAAAAAATCAGTTTTTGAGCATTCTGCCGACTGTAGATTTTATAAAACAAGTGTATAGAAAACTATGCAATTATTTTCAAATATCTTATGGAGAAGGCGAGTTTACCA
>JAGLKH010000359.1 GCA_023141985.1 Flavobacteriaceae bacterium
TTATTCAAATACTGATGAGGTTATTGCTTTAGCTAAAACGGTTTCCAAAAATGACGGAATTTACGATACGCATTTACGTGATGAAGGCTCATTTACAATGGGTTTAATTCCAGCTATAGAAGAAGCAATTCAAATTGGCAGAGAAGCTAAATTACCCATTCATATTTCACATATTAAATGTTTAGGTGTAGATGTGTGGAATCAAAGTGAAACTGTAATTCAACTTATTGAAAACGCTCAAAAAGAAGGGATAGAAATAACTGCAAATCAATATCCTTATGAAGCTTCTGCCACAGGCTTAAAATCGGCTGTTGTACCGCGTTGGGCTGAAAGTGGAGGCAAGGATTCACTGTTTATAAGATACAACAACCCAAAATTTAAAAGTAGAATTTTAAAAGAAACCAAAGCAAATATAGCTAGAAGAGGAGGGCCTGATAAATTATTAATTGTAAAAGCGGTAGATTCAGCTATAGTTGGAAAAAATTTACTTGAAATTTCAGCAGAATTACATATTTCACCAGAAGAAACTGTTTTTAAAATTTTGGAAACAGGCTTTATTAAAGTGGCTTCTTTCAATATGAATACTGATGATATTATTAACTTTATGAAACAAGACTGGGTTGTTACTGGTTCGGATGGTGGTTCTGGACATCCAAGAAAATATGGTAGTTTCCCTCGTAAATATCATAAATATGTATTGGAAGAAAAAATTATTGATTTACCTACCTTTATCAATAATAGTACTGCTAAAACTGCTGAAATATATAAAATACCCAATAGAGGAAAATTAATAGAAGGTTATTATGCCGATATTATTATTTTTAATCCTCAAACTTTTAAAGATAATGCTGATTACATAGACGCTTTTCAATTTTCTGAAGGTTTAGAATATAGCATTATCAATGGAAAAATTTCAATTGAAGAAGGCGTTTTTTTAAACGCCATGAATGGTAAAATTTTAACAAAATGATAAATATGAAATCAAAAAAATATTTCTTAATTCTATTCAGTATTTTTTTTACTGTATCTATTCAAGCTCAAAAGTTAAGTAGATTAGAAAAAAAAGTAATAGATAAGATAGAAGTAAATTATAATTACAGCATACAACTTCTTGAAAAGGTCGTTAATATAAATAGCGGCTCGTTAAATCTGGAGGGTGTCAAAAAAGTAGGTGATGTTTTTGCAAAAGAGTTTGAAGCAATAGGATTTAATCCTACCTGGTTTAATATGCCTAAAGAAGTTGGAAGAGCAGGGCATTTATTTTGTGAATTGAATACAGGTAAAGTTAAAGGAAAAAAATTATTGCTTATTGGGCATTTAGATACTGTATTTGAATCCGATAGCCCTTTTCAGGAATTTAAAAAAGAAGGGGACATGGTCTATGGTCCGGGGGTTAGTGACATGAAAGGAGGAGACATTATAATCTATGCAGCTTTAAGAGCGTTATATGAAGTAGGCGCCTTAAAAAACACTCAAATTATAGTAGCCTTTACAGGTGATGAAGAAAGAGTAGGTGATCCTACAAGTATTAGCAGAAAAGATTTATTGGATGCTGCAAAGCGAAGTGATATTGCATTAGGATTTGAAGGTGCAACGGGCTTAAATTATGCTACCGTTGCAAGACGAAGTTCGGGAAGTTGGGTGTTGAAAACCGAAGGGGTACGTGCTCATTCTTCAGGGGTTTTTTCTAACCGTGTAGGAGCTGGTGCCATTTTTGAAATGTCAAGAATTTTAACCGCATTCTATAATGAACTCCCGGAAAAAAACTTAACGTTCAATCCGGCAACAATAGTAGCTGGAACAGCTATAGATTTTGATGATAAAACTTCAAAAGGATCAACTTTTGGTAAAAACAATATCGTTCCTCAAACTTCTATTGT
>JAGLKH010000036.1 GCA_023141985.1 Flavobacteriaceae bacterium
ATGATGCTGAATATTGCACGATTTATCATTGCATCTCCAAAATGGAACAACACAAATATTAGGGTGTTGTTTGTAAATAACAACAATATAGATAGAGATATTATACGTTCAAAAATCTCAAAATTGGTTGAAGATCTAAGGGTAAATGTTGAAATTAAAATTATTAATAATGCTGTAGAGCAAAAACCTTTTTACGATTTAATTAAAGAGCAATCCGAATCTACAGATTTAACATTAGTGGGCATTCCTAATTACAAAATTGAAAAACAAACCGAATTTATAATTAAAACCAACTATTTATTTGAAACTATTGGTTCTACCCTATTAGTAAAAGCAGCAAATAATTTTAATGTCCTTGATTTAGATTTTATTAAGAAGGAAGAGAATTAATCTTGTTCTTCTACAATTTTCTTTAGCATTTCAGATGCATTTTTTCCAGTATTACCATCTGGATCCATAGATAGAGTTTTATTGTAAAATTCTATAGCCTTATCTTTTTGCCCGGCTTTAAAAAACCCTTCTGCGAGACTGGACCAGGCATTTGCTGAATTAGGAAAAAACTCTGTAACCAATTGAAATACAAAAATAGCTTCCTGCTGCTGTCCACTTCCTAATAGATTATAACCTGCTTGATTAAATTGATCTTCAAAATCGAAAAAGCGATAATTTGGATCTTTGATTATTTTAGCAGCATCATTTTTAAGTGTCTCAATTTCACCTGCCAGGAATAGTTTAGTAAAATGACTCATAGGATCCAATATAAAATCATCATCCGAGAATGATAGAGCAGCTTCAAGAACAGGGTCTCTATTTAATTTATAATCCTCAGAACTCATATCTACGGCTATATGTGGAGATGTCCAGGAACCACCTTCCCATTGGGGCTTATCTTGCCACCATGCAAACGAAAGGTATGCCGGAATCTTACTATTTGGTAACTCTACTCTCCTGTTATCTCCATAAAAATTAATATTCTCTGAAGAGGGTTCTCCTACAAAAATGGTATTGGTATAAGAATCTAATTCGTTTATTAAATTTTGACATGCCGAAAATGTTCGCCTGCCTATAATAACAAATAGCTTTCCCGGTTGGTTAATTTTCTCAGATCTTATAATTCTCGTAATTACATCTTTATTTTTGTAATTATTACCACCTCCATTGAGTCTTACATCTATTACTAAACGTTCTACATCATTGTTTTCAATAAACTCAAAAACACGATCGTAAAATGCAGGAGTATTTTCTTCGGGATCATCTTGTATTTGGCTATGCCTAACATAAACCGTTTTCCGATCAGGTAAATATTCGTAATAATATATCTTATTGAGGTATTTCAAATAAAACGGTATTTCTGATTGATCACGCATATCTAACCAATCTCCATCTTGTTGCACAAGACTATATTGTGTTGGAACACGTTCGCCGACCGAAAGTGCTTTGAAACTTTGTTTAAATATTTTCCCGTTTTTTTCTAAAGTGAGTTCAACCCTATCCGAAAGTTCTTTTATAACTCCTTGGGCATGTAATACTTCTGGACTAGTAAGATACATTACACCATAAGATTTAAAGAATTGATCATTTTCTGATGGAACCACAGGGTAAATAGCTTTCATGGCTTCATCTATAGGAACTCCTGCTACGGCAATGACCTTAGCTCCAAGTGCTTTTTCATAGTCTTTATGAATGCCCTGAATATAAATTCCATCGTTATACTGATATAAATTAATTGGTAATTGATGAAATGCATAAGGTTGATACCTAAAACCAAGTACAGTATGTCCGTATTTAAACGAAGATACAAGTCTTGCCAATCCAATAACAATCTCATGCTGTTCCAAATTAGGAATAGCATTAAAAAGCTCATTTACAGCATTGTCAAATTCCTCTGCTGTGGTTTTTTTAAATAAGAATGAATACTCGTTATGAACAGTTTCCTGAAGAAATTTAAGGTCGTCCTGCCATTGTTTGTCAGTTAATGTAGATTGAGCAGTTGCTTGCAATACGAAACAACTTAATAAAAGGAGGATTAGATTTTTCATTTTGATTTATTGATTGATTAGTTGATTTATTAAATGATTCTTTATAATAGAATAGATTACAATTATAGAAGATTGTTACATAGCTCTATCTTTAAAAATTAATATGTTATTAATATCTGACGTGGTATTCTTATTAAAGTTACATAAAATAGAATGATTAAATAATATAACAATGTTTTACTTGTATTCATTAATTCGTCTAATTTCAAATATTGAATTATTACTTGTAGTAAGTGAAACATTTTTTGGTAAAGATTGAAATTAACCCTACCCCACCTATTCTTCATTCATTTTATAAAGAGAATGCTACCTTCGGATAAGGGTTAGGTCATTTCATCCAAGTTCGTTATTATGTTTTTTTAATTACTCTATATTCAAAACTCAGTTAAATTCCAACTCTATAAAGCGCTCTTTTTTAACGTATTATTTGATAATCAAAAAAAAATCACTATATTTCTACATATTATAAAATTGGTTACTCCCACCAAGATTGATTTTTAGGTTTCCTCACTTCATTAAATTAATAACCTGCAAAAATTATTATTAATCCATTAAAACAATTAAATTATGCCAACAATTAAAATTACTGCAAGTAACACATCTGATGGAACTTTAACATTAGATGATGCTGGAAACACTACAACAAGTAAAGGAAGTACAGTTATTTGGCAAATCGCTGCCGGATCTGGAGTAGCAGAGATTTTAAATATTTATGCTGACTCTGGATCTACAGATGTATTTAGTCCAGACCCTGCTCCAGTTGGTGGTTCCACTAACTGGTCAGGTAGAGTTAATCCAAATTTAACTGTACCTGCAGTTGAAGATTATACTATAGAGTGGAAAGATAATTCTGGTAATAGTCATACGTATGACCCTAGAATTAGTGTTAATCAATGATTTAGTTTGTAAGCTATGTATTTACAAGGAAAAGCCTGTTATTTTTTAATAGGCTTCTTTTATTTTTTTAGTCATTTTGTTTCAGCTCAAGATCAAAGAATAGCAGATAGTCTTAGTAAGATTTATCTAGAAGATTCACTTGAAGGTAGGGACAGGATGGAATTATTGAAAAATTTAGCTTTTAATGAGCGTAAAGATCATGATTTAGCATTAAAATATTCAGAGGAGTTAATAGGACTTGCTAAATTAACAAATGATAATAAATATCTATACAGTGGTTATCTTCAAAAGGGTGATACTTACCTACAAAGAGGAGATTTGAAACTTGCATTAGATGCTTTTTTTGAAAGTGCTAAAATAGCTACTATTAAAACACAAATAAAAGAGGATGAAGGAGTTGCATATTTAGCAATAGCAGACACATATAGTTCGATGGATAACTATGGTAATGCGGAAGAATATTATAATAAAGCAATTTACTTAATAAGGAAAACTAACGATTCCATTGCATTAGCGAGTGCATTACTGAATGCAGGTGATACGTATTTCATTAATAAAAAATATAACAAAGCACTAGATTATTTTGAAGAATCAGGAGTTATTTTTAAAAAAGTTAATTACCTAACAGGATCTGCCTATAACTTAGGTAATGTTGGCCTAGTATATGCTGAACAAGGAAAGCACGATTTGGCAGAAAAGAATATTAATGAGGCAATCATAATTTTAGAAGAACAAGAGGATTATTACCCAGTTTCGGTTTACCTCACTTATATGGCTGATATCTATATAAACAAAGGAGATTTTAATACTGCTTTTAATTATGCTATACGAAGCCTAGACTTGGCAACACAATATGGCTTAAAAGAGCAAATTAGTGATGCCAATCTTAAACTATCTGAACTCTATGAACAGACGGGAAATAAAGACGCCTCCTTAAAACATTATAAAGACTATATAGTCTATAGAGATAGTGTTATAAACATACAGAAAGTACAGCAAATGGCAGATATACGTACCAATCATGAAGTCTCCCAAAAGCAAGTAGAAGTAGATTTACTCAACGAGCAAAAAAGAAATCAACGTATCATTGTTATTGCTACAGCTATTGCTTTGCTTTTAATAGGTATTTTGGCAATTGGACTCTTTAAGCGTAATAAGTATATTCAAGCCACAAAGCGTATTATTGAAAACGAAAAAGAGCGATCGGACAATTTATTGCTGAACATTCTACCTGAAGAAACAGCTGAGGAATTAAAAAATAGTGGTAAAGTTCAAGCCAAAAAGTTTGAGTCTGTTACAGTGCTATTCTCAGATTTTGAAGGCTTTACTAAATATTCAGAGCATCTGTCTCCTGAGGCTTTAGTAGAAACCGTTGATTATTATTTCTCTAAGTTTGACAAAATCATAGAAAAATACAAACTGGAAAAAATAAAAACCATTGGTGATGCCTATATGTGTGCTGGAGGATTACCCTTTCCATCAGACGATCATGCTAAGCGGATGGTATTAGCCGCTTTTGAGATAGCTGAGTTTGTAGATAAAATACAAAAGGAAGTTGAGAAAAAGAATCTTAATTTTAATGTCCGTATTGGTATAAATACCGGACCTGTTGTAGCTGGAGTTGTAGGCAGTAAAAAGTTTGCCTATGATATTTGGGGAGATACTGTAAATATTGCCTCACGAATGGAATCGAATTCAGCACTTGGTAAAATTAATATTTCAGAAAACACCTATCAATTAATTAAAGACGACTTTGAATGTGAGTACAGAGGTGAAATTGATGCTAAAAATAAGGGCATGATGAAAATGTATTTTGTAAAAGGTATAAAAAATAAAGAGTTATTTGAGCAGCTTAAAGAAAACAACTCAGTCGTAAAGTAATTATAGTCTAAATTTATTTTTTGTGTTTTTAGTTTAATATAAATTTTCATCAATTAAAGATAAGCAATGATACAACAGCAAGACCCTAATAATTATTGGGAACAATTGGAAAGATTGGAGAAGCTAATACGAGCATCAGAGTTAAAGGCTGGTATTATCTTTTCATTTCATAGTTTAATTTTAGGCCTTTTTGTAGACAAATCGGTCTATTTTCAGAATATTTTTCAAGAAAGTATCGT
>JAGLKH010000360.1 GCA_023141985.1 Flavobacteriaceae bacterium
TAAACGAGCATCCTGAAGAAAACGGATGGAATCTTGAGAAGATCAAGACCTACAGAAAATATATTACCGACAGTACTAAAATTACAGGCTTAGTTATTGTTCATAATGGGCAAATCGTTTTTAATTATGGTGATATTGAAGAAAATAGCTATATCGCCTCAATTAGAAAAAGTGTGTTATCAATGCTTTATGGGCGCTATGTCCTAAACGGACAAATAGATCTTAAAAAAACTGTAGAAGATTTAGTGCTTGATGATGTTGGAGGTCTTTTACCCATTGAGAAAAAAGCGACTATAAAAGATATTATTTCAGCAAGATCAGGGGTTTATCACAAAGAAGGATATCCGGGAGGTATGCAAGAATATGCTCCAAAAAGAGGCTCTGTTAAACCAGGAAGTTATTGGCTATATAGCAATTGGGATTTTAATGTTGCAGGCTATGTTTTTGAACAAGAAACAGGTAAAAATATTTATGATGAAGTTCAATCACAATTAGCAATGCCTTTAGAAATGCAAGATTGGGATCGATCGCTTCAAAACAAACAAGGGAATACTTCAATATCAAAATATTTAGCCTATCCTATGTGGTTTTCTACAAGAGACATGGCAAGGTTGGGTTTAATGATGTTACATAATGGGAAATGGAAAAATAAACAAATAATTAATGCCAATTGGGTAAAGGAGATGATTACTCAAAGAACGACACCTAAAGAATTGAATACTAATGTCCCTGTTTTTCATAATACAGGTGCCAATTTCGGCTATGGTTATATGTGGTGGTTATGGAAAAATAAAAATGAACCAAAACTTAAGGGCGCATACTCTGCTAAAGGGGCAATGGGTCAAAATATAACCATTTATCCTGCAATGAACGTAGTGCTGGCATTTAAGACAAAAGCAGCATATAGTAGAAGAAATTCTTCACAAGTAAGAATTAATTTAGTAAAAAAAGTAACAGGGTTATTCAATGGTCAAATAAATTAATATGAAAACTTCTATTTTTAAATCTAAACTTAAAATTAATAACTATTTAGTATTAATTATTACTACAATAGCGGTATCATTTAATTTATCTTCTCAAAATAATTTTACTATCGAGCAGGTAATGAGTCCCAGCTTCCCTTCACACTTAACAGTTTCTAATTCTGATAATTTAGTGGCTTGGGTTCAAAATAAAGAAGGTATTCGTAATATTTATGTGTCTGATGGAAAAACTAAGGCAAAGAAAATCACTAATTATACAGAAGATGATGGCCAGGAAATAAGCAATTTAATATTTAATAAAAATAATTCCCTTTTAATTTTTGTTAGAGGAGGTGCTCCTAATCGTCGTGGAGAAATTCCTAATCCATTGAGCTTACCAAATAAAGTAAAACGAGAGATTTGGAAAGTTTCTTTAACCGATAAAAAAATAGATCGCATTACTGAAGGCTACTCACCTACATTATCCTATAATGGGTCTTATATGGCTTTTCTAAAAAGTGGTCAGGTTTGGTTTAAGGACATAAACAAAACGGAAAAACCAAAATTATTATTTAGTATTCGCGGGAGCGCAGGGTCATTAAATTGGTCGCCAAATTCTAATAAATTAGCATTTGTAAGTAATCGTTCAGACCATTCCTTTATTGGTGTTTTCGATCTTAAAACCAAAAAAATTACATACCTATCACCTAGTATTGATTATGATACAAATCCTGTATGGTCCCAGGATAGCAAACGATTAGCCTTTCTAAAATTTCCAAGAGAAATACAAGCACTCCCCTTTTTTCCAAAACGAAGTGCTTTGCCTTGGAGCATTTATGTGGCTGATACCGGAACTGGTGATGCTAAAGAAATTTGGAAGGCCCCTGAAGGAATAGGGAGTGCATTTAGATCAATTTCGGCAAGCAGACAATTATTTTGGTCTGATAATGAGCAATTAGTTTTTCCCTGGGAAGGCGATGGGTTTACTAATTTATATACTATAAGAACAGATGGAACTCAATTAAAATTACTTTCCCCGGGGAAATCTGAAGTGCAATTTGTAAGTATGTCTCCAAACAATAAATCAATTATATTTTCTTCAAACAAAAATGATATAGACAGACAACATATTTGGAGAACCAATCTAAAAGACTATAAAACTATTCAGCTTACAAAAGGCGAAGGCATTCAATGGGCGCCTGTTTTAACAGTTGACCATAAATTATTTATGTTAGCTTCGGGACCAACTTCATCAGCTTTCCCTGCGGTATTAGAAAAAGGGAAAATTAAATCGTTGCAATCAAAAAAGGATCTTATAAAGTTTCCCAAAAACAATTTAGTAAAACCTGAGCAAGTTATTTTTTCTGCAGCAGATGGGATGAAAATACATGGACAACTATTTTTACCACCTAACATGAAAAAAGGTGAAAAGCATCCTGCGTTATTATTTTTTCATGGAGGCTCCAGGAGGCAAATGTTATTGGGGTTCCATCACCGCGGATATTATCACAATGCCTATTCTTTTAATCAATTTTTGGCCAATCAGGGCTATATAGTTTTATCTGTTAATTATCGCAGTGGTATAGGATATGGTATGGAATTTAGAGAAGCACTAAATTATGGTGCACGTGGAGCAAGTGAATTTCAAGATGTTTTAGGAGCAGGATTGTATCTTAGAAACAGACTTGATGTAAACCCTGATAAAATTGGTCTTTGGGGAGGATCTTATGGGGGCTTTTTAACGGCCATGGGTCTTGCAAAAGCATCTGATCTTTTTGCTGCTGGTGTTGACATTCATGGTGTTCATGACTGGAATTTTGTAATTAAAAATTTTAGACAAAACTATAATCCGGCTGAAAACCAAAAGGTAGCAAAACTTGCTTTTAACTCTTCCCCCGCCGCTTATGTAAAAGATTGGAAATCTCCTGTTTTATTAATTCATGGCGATGATGACAGAAATGTTCCTTTTAGTGAAACGGTTAATATTATAGAAGCTCTTAGAAGAAATAATGTTGAATTTGAACAATTAATTTTCCCTGATGAGGTTCATGGATTTTTATTGCATAAAAGTTGGGTAAGGGCTTATCATGCTACATTTGATTTTTTTGAAAGAAAACTAAAAAATTAGCACTGTTTTATATTTAAAAATTAGCATCTCTATCATATATGTTCAATTGTAAAAAACTCTTAATTAAGTTAACACTTTTTATTTATGTTTTGGCATTTGGTCAAAATGCTATTCCAACAACATCGAATTTTTAAAAAGCTTTAAATAATGAAAATTAAATCACTAATAATTGTACTTTTTGTAAGTTGTATTTCTCAACTTACATATTCTCAATTAAGTCCTTCGCAAATAAAACAAATAGATAGTATATTTATATCTTGGAATACACCAAATCATCCGGGTGGTACTGTTGGTGTAATGAAAAATAATAAAGTAATTTACTCCAAAGCATTTGGTCTTGCAAGTTTAGAATATTTGGTGCCTAATACACAGAATACGCTATTCAATATAGCCTCTGTATCAAAACAATTTACGGCAATGGGGATAGTGCTTTTACACCTTCAGGGTAAATTATCAGTAGATGATGATATTAGAAAATATCTTCCTGAATTATACCAATTTAAAGAAATAATAACCATAAGGCATATGCTTCACCATACTAGTGGTTTACGTAGTTTACATGCCATGCTAGGTATGGCAGGTTGGCGCGGGGACGACTCAAGAACAAATGCTGATCTTAATCGATTCATGCTTAAACAAAAAGATTTGAATTTTAAACCTGGAGATGAATATTTATACTGCAATACAGGCTTTATGTTAATGGTAAATATTATCGAAAAAGTTACAGGGGAAGAATTTTCCAGTTGGATGAATAAATCAGTTTTTGAGCCATTAGG
>JAGLKH010000361.1 GCA_023141985.1 Flavobacteriaceae bacterium
TGCGCTTATTGTTTAAACTATTATTGAAAAACTTTCTTTAAAAAAGATTATATTTGCATTATTAAAAAAATCTTAAAATAAAGAATGGCAAAATCACAACAAACCTTTAATAAACTTGAAAAAGAAAAAAAACGTTTAAAAAAGCGCGAGGATAAACTAAAAAAGAAAGAAGCTCGCAAAGCTGAGGCAAAAGAGAAGGGTAAAGGTATTCAATTTGCATATGTTGATTATAATGGAAATTTAACAGATACGCCACCGGATCCTTCACAAAAGATAAAGGTTGACGCAAAAAGCATAGAAATTGGTATTCCTAAAAGAGATGATAGTGATATTGAAGAGGTAGATCCAATACGTAATGGAAAAGTTTCTTTTTATGACAGCTCTAAAGGCTTTGGTTTTATAATTGATACTGAGAATCAGGAAAAATATTTTTGTCATGTTAGTGGATTATTAGATGAAATCGCTGAAAATGACAAAGTGACTTTTGAACTTGAACGTGGTATGAAAGGCATGAATGCAGTTCGTGTTAAAAAAGTATAGCGTATTTCTTAATTTGCAAATTTTGTGCTCCTTAAAAGCATAGTTTCTTCATTTAAATCAGTTAATTAAAAAAAGTTAAAAATTGGTTTGAAAAGAATGATAATATGATTTATGTCATTATTATTCTACTGCAGAAGAAGTAATTTTGATGGAATTTTAAATCAAAAACCATGAAAACTCTTATTTTATGTATCACTGCAATTATTACTTTCAATTTAAATTCTTTTGGCCAGGAATTAGCGCCATATATTAAAGTAGGCGAAACTAGTGAAACGATTAGTGTAGTATCGGATAAAATTATAAATGCTCTGCAAAACAATTCTTTTACAATTTTAGGAACGTATAATCCATCTGGAAAAAGTAATTTAAAGGTCATTGCTTTTACAAGAACAGATATTAAAAATACTGTTATTAAAATAGTAGATCGAGGTGCATTAGCAGCTGTTTTTAAAGTGGGATTAGTACAAAAAAATGGAAAAGTAACTATTTCTTATACTAACCCGGATTATCTGCTAAGAGCATATTTAAGAGATAATTATATTACTTTTAAAAGAACATTCCAAAAATTTAATTCAGATTTAAAATCTACTTTTTCAACAATTGGTAATGAGTTTACACCATTTGGAGGAACTGTAAAGGCAGATAAATTAAAAAAATATCATTATAAAATATTTATGCCCTATTTTACAGATCCGGTTACATTAAATGAATACTCATCTTTTGAAGAAGGACTAAAAATCATTGAAGACAATTTAAAAGCTAAAAAGGGAAATACTGTACAAGTTTATAAGCTTATTTATAATAAAGAGAAGGTTGCCGTATTTGGTGTAGGCCTACAAAGTAAAGAAGATGGTGAATCTCATTTTTTACCAAAAATAGGAGAAGATCATGCTGCAGCAATGCCTTATGAAATAATCCTGCAAGGAAATAAGTCTACCATGCTTCATGGCAAATACAGAATAGCTTTATTTTGGCCGGAATTAACAATGGGAACATTTATGAAAATTATGAGTACTCCTGGCGATATAGAAGACACACTTGAAAAACTTTGTCAATAAAGTTGTAAGCTCTGAAACTAAATATTGTTTCAGAGTTTTTTTAATAAATAAGGTATCTAAACTAACAAAAAATAGATTTTGAGATATTTTTTGCAATTAGTTTTATATCTTTAAATAAATTTTTGATATGAAAATATATGATGATAAGTACATCAAAAATGTAGCCTTTGTTGGGGCACATAACAGTGGTAAAACAACCTTGGCAGAAACCATGCTGTTTGAAGCAGGATTAATAAACAGACGAGGCACAGTTGAACAAAAAAACACAGTAGCAGATTATCACCTAATAGAACAAGAAAGAGAAGCTTCAATTTATGCAACACCACTTCATACCGAATGGCGTAATTATAAAATTAATATTATTGACACTCCCGGATTAGATGATTTTATTGGAGAGATAATTTCATCAATTAGAGTTTGCGATACAATAGTTACAGTTTTAAATGCACAACAAGGAGTAGAAATTGGTACCGAAATTATTTGGAATTATATCGACAAATATCTAAAACCAACAATCTTTGTTGTCAATCAAATTGATCATCCTAATGCTAATTTTGATGATAGTTTTAAAAGTATAAAAAATTTAGTTGGTAACAATGCAATTAAAATTCAATATCCTATTATAATAGATGGAGCACAATGTATTATTGATGTTTTAAAAATGAAACTCTATAAATTTTCTCCTGAAGGTGGTAAACCTGAAAAATTACCAATACCTGAAGATCAAAAAGATTTAGCAGATGAGTTACATAATGAATTGGTTGAAAAAGCTGCCGAAAACGATGAAGAATTATTAGAATTATTTTTTGATAAGGGCACATTAAATGAAGATGAAATGCGTCAAGGAATTAAAGCAGGAATGTTAAATCATGAGTTATTTCCTGTATTTTGTGTATCGGCTTTAAATGATATGGGAACAGGTAGATTAATGGGCTTTATTGATAATGTAGCTCCAGCAGCAGCCGATCTAAAACCTGAGCAAAGTGTAGAGGGAGATACTATAATTCGTAAAAAAGACGAGCCTACAGCATTGTTTGTTTTTAAAACTGTATATCAACCTAATTTAGGTCAAATCACCTTTTTTAAAGTTAAATCAGGTGAAATAAAACTCAATGATAAATTGGTAAATTCCAGAAATGATGAAACTGAAATTCTGAATCAACTGTTTATTATGGATGGCAAAAAAAGAGAACCTGTTACTAAATTAACAGTAGGAGATATTGGTGCAACATTGAAACTAAAATATACAGAAACCAACGATACTCTTCATACAGCACGTCATCCAATTACAATAAAACCTATAAAATATCCTAAACCAAGAATCAAAAAAACAGTAGGTGCAGTTAATAAGAAAGATGAAGAAAAATTACATGAAGCTCTAAAAAAAATTCATAGCCAGGATCCCACAGTAATATCTGAATATTCAAAGGAGTTAAAACAACAACTCATTGGCTGTCAAGGAGAATTGCATTTAGCAACAATAGATTGGACATTGAAAAATACTTATGGTATCGAAGCCAAATTTGAAAAGCCAAAAATTCCATATAGAGAAACAATACAACGTTCATCTACAGCAAGCTATAAGCATAAAAAACAATCAGGTGGATCTGGTCAGTTTGGTGAAGTTCATCTAAAAATAGAGCCTTGGCATGAAGGTATGGAAGAACCACAAGGATTTAATGTTAGAGGTAAAGAAGAAATAGAATTACCTTGGGGAGGCAAGCTGATTTTTTATAATTGCATAGTAGGGGGAGTGATTGATTTGCGTTATTTACCATCTGTAATGAAAGGTATATTAGAAGTAATGGAAAGTGGCCCAATTACAAAATCATATGTAAGAGATATACGGGTAATGGTATATGATGGTAAAATGCACTCTGTTGACTCTAATGATATTTCGTTTAAAATTGCAGGAGCACATGCTTTTAAAGAAGCCTTTTTAAATGCAAAGCCTAAATTATTGGAGCCAGTACAAGATTTAGAAGTAAAAGTACCTGAAGAGATGGTAGGCAATGTTATGACCGATTTACAATCACGAAGATCTATTATACAAGGTTTTGAAAGCAATGACCATTACCAAATTTTAAAATGTGTAACGCCTTCAGCTGAGTTGTATGGATATTCAACAGATTTACGTTCGCTAACTCAGGGTAGAGCAACATTTTCCTCTGATTTTTCGTCGTACCAACCTGTGCCACATAATATTCAGGAAGAATTAATAAAAAAAAGTACTAACAATAACAATTAAAATTTATAGATATGCAAACTAAAGTGTTATATTTAAGTGATTTGAAATTTAATTTAGAAACATGGAGAAGAGAATTAAGATTCCATTTTAATGAAATGGATACTTTTCAGGAAAAGCTTGAAGAAATTGCAAGTAGAGAATATAGAAGAGAGTCATTAATTCCTTTAGAAAGTTTCCAAAATAGGATTATGATAGAAAAAAATGCGATTTCTAAATTATCACATAGATGTAAAGCAAAAATGAAAAATATAAATCATGCAAATTTGCTTGAAAATTTAGATGGAAGACTTCAAAACGAACAAAGTCCTTTAAGAGATGATATGAAAACATATATTAAGCTTCATTATGAACTTAAAGAGGAAATGATGGATTACTTTTTAAAGTGGCTTTAATTAGAAGCATTTAATATAACCAAACAATTTATCACCTATAGTGGTCAATTTTGTTATCGACTTATAAGTAACAAAATTGACCACTATTTATTTAATGAAAATTATTTTAAACTATTTAATTGCTGCTTGAGCAGATGCTATTCGAGCAATAGGAATTCTATAAGGCGAACAACTTACATAGTCCATACCTGTTCTATAACAGAATTCTACCGAACTTGGTTCACCACCATGTTCTCCACAAATACCAACCTTTAAATTAGGCTTTGTTTTTCTGCCTTTATCAGTTCCCATTTTCACCAATTGTCCTACACCTTCTTGATCTAATACTTCAAATGGGTCAACTTTTAATATTCCCTTTTCAATATATATAGGTAAGAATTTGCCTGCATCATCACGAGAATAACCAAATGCCATCTGCGTTAGATCATTTGTTCCAAATGAGAAGAACTCAGCACGTTGTGCAATAAGATCTGCTGTTAAAGCTGCTCGAGGAATTTCTATCATAGTTCCTACTAAATACTCAATAGTATCATTTCTTTCTTCAAATACTTGATTTGCTGTATCTCTTATTATATTTTCTTGTTCAACAAACTCAGCTAAAGTTCCTATTAATGGGACCATAATTTCTGGTTTTGCCTCAATACCTTTTGCTTTTAAATTTAAAGCGGCTTCAATAATAGCCCTTGCTTGCATTTCAGTTATTTCAGGATAGGTATTCCCTAATCTGCAACCTCGATGACCTAACATTGGATTAAATTCTTGTAGTTCAGCTATTTTATTTTTAACAGCTTGTAATGATATATTCATATCTTCGGCAAGCTCTTTTTGTTGAGTCAGCTGATGAGGTACAAATTCATGTAAAGGAGGGTCCAATAAGCGAATAGTTACCGGTAAGCCTTCCATTGCTTCAAAAATACCTTCAAAATCTTCACGTTGCATAGGTAATAGATCTTTAAGAGCTCGTCTTCTACCTTTAAGAGTATCAGCTAAAATCATTTCACGCATAGCTTTAATACGGTCAACGTCAAAAAACATATGTTCGGTTCTTGTTAAACCAATACCTTGTGCTCCAAAACTACGTGCTACTTTAGCATCTTTTGGTGTATCGGCATTTGTTCTCACTTTCATGGTTGCAAACTTGTCTGATAAATCCATGATCTCAGCAAATTCACCACTTAATTCAGGTTTGATAGTTGCTACTTTGCCTTCAATAATATTACCTGTAGAACCATTTAATGAAATCCAATCACCTTCATGATATTCTTTTCCATCTACAGTTAATGTTCTTTTCTTGTAATTTATTAGTAATGAACCAGCACCAGAAACACAACATTTGCCCATACCACGAGCAACAACAGCTGCATGCGAAGTCATACCCCCACGTGCTGTTAATATCCCTCTTGCAAGATTCATGCCTTCCAGATCTTCTGGTGAAGTTTCTATTCGTGTTAATATTGTGTTCTTAAATTTTGTAGCCTCATCAGCAAAGAAAACTATTTGACCTGTTGCTGCTCCAGGTGAAGCAGGCAAGCCTTGTGCAATTACATGAGCTGTCTTAAGAGCTTCAGGATCAAAAACCGGGTGTAATAATTCATCCAATTTATTAGGCTCAATTTGTAGTAAAGCTTCTTTTTCGGTTATCATACCTTCTTTTAGAGTATCTATTGCAATTTTTACCATTGCAGCTCCAGTGCGTTTACCATTTCTTGTTTGCAATATCCAAAGTTTACCTTCTTGCATAGTAAACTCCATATCTTGCATGTCGCGATAATGCTTTTCCAGTTTATCCTGGTACTCATTGAGTTCGTTAAAAATTGAAGGCATTAACTCTTCTAATGAAGGATATTCTTCAGTTCTCTCATCTTCATCAACATTAGCTAATTCTGCCCAACGCTGTGAACCTAATTTTGTGATTTGCTGAGGAGTTCTAACACCTGCAACTACATCTTCCCCTTGTGCATTGATTAAATATTCTCCGTTAAAAACATTTTCGCCTGTACCGGCATCACGAGTAAAACAAACACCAGTACCGGATTTTACTCCCATATTACCATAAACCATGGCTTGAACGTTTACTGCAGTTCCCCAATCGGAAGGATATCCATGCATATTCCTGTAATAAATAGCTCTTTTACCATTCCAGCTATTAAATACTGCCATTACAGCTCCCCAAAGTTGATCCCAAGGATCTGTAGGGAAATCATGACCTGTACGTTTTTTAACAGCCTCTTTAAAATCATAAACCAAGTCTTGTAAATCCTGAACAGTAAATTCGGTATCTAATTCAATATTTCTTTTATGCTTAAGTGCTTCCATTATTTCTTCAAAAGGATCAATATCTTCTTTTGAATGAGGTTTCATTCCTAATACAACACCACCATACATTTGAATAAACCTTCTATAAGAATCCCAAGCAAAACGTTCATTATTAGTTTTTTTTACCAAACCCATAACCACATCTTCATTTAGGCCTAAATTTAAAACCGTATCCATCATGCCTGGCATTGAAACTCTTGCACCTGAACGTACTGATATTAATAATGGATTCTCTGCATTACCATAAGTGGTACCCA
>JAGLKH010000362.1 GCA_023141985.1 Flavobacteriaceae bacterium
AATCCTCCCCAAGTACGATTTACATCTCCAGACCACGGAATCATCCCAAAACGTTGCGAGCCGGAATAGCCAGCGCGCATTAAAATAAATGGCCTTTCGTTAGGAAAATCCTTTTTATAACCTTCAAAAACCAAACGCGCCCAATCATGCCCATAAATATTATGTTTTTCGTTGGCTGTTCCGGTTGCATGCAATAATCCAGATGGATGTACTTCCGGTTCTCCTAAATCTCCCCAAGCACCTTGAATTCCCATTTCGGCTAATTCTTTATATATATTCCAAAACCATTGTATTCCTTTTGGATTATAAAGATCTATAAGCCCTGTATTTCCAAAATAAAAATCGAATTTAAACGGATTTCCTAAAGAATCTTTTGCTAATACATCATTATCAACCGCTTCTTGCCAGCGTTTTGAAGTCGTTAAAATAAAAGGTTCCGTTACTAAAATTGTTTTAATGCCTTTATCATTAAAATCTTTAATCATTTGCGTTGGATCTGGGAACGAATCCTTTAAAAATTCTAAATTCCCCATATGGCCTTGTATGTCTTTTCCAAACCAATAAATATCAATGATGACAGCATCTAATGGAATATCTTCATCAATGAATTTATTCACTGTTTCTGTCGCCTCTTTTTGAGAATGGTAACCAAATCTACTTGCAAAATTACCAAAAGCCCAACGTGGTGGCAAGGGTTGTTTTCCTGTTAAATCGGTATAACTATCAATTAGATCTAACCACGAGTCTCCTACAATAACCTGGTAAGTTTTTCTGCCAGAAATGGTCTCATAAGTCAATGTATTATCTTTTTTACTATCTAAATCTAAATAGCCAATTGGAGCATTGTCAAAGTGGATAGCGTACATTTTTGATGACAATACCAAAGGCATTGTGAAATTCATCAATTCACTATGTGTTTCGTAACCATAATGCGCCCTGTTATACAACTGCAAGCGGTTGCCACGACGATTCATGTCTAATGCTCTTGCACCTCCTCCATAAAGCACTTCGTCTTTATCTAAATTGAATTGAATGGCTTCGCCATTTTGAATTTTTGAGTAACCTGCTTTTTCGGAAATAATGGGTTTGCCTTTGTAGGAATATGAAATTTTAAAAGGTTTTTTTTGAACTTCAACTTGTATCCCATCTGTTTTTATATAAGCATAATTATTTTCATTAATTAATGACTTAATTATTTTTTTTTGGGTCATAATTATACCATGTGCTGTATTTAGATATTCCCTTTCATTTGTGTATAAAACAACAGCATGAGAATTGTAAGTGTACTCTTCTCCTTCAGGGATAAATGATGTTTCTACAATTTTAGAATTATAAAATTGAATTCTGTATTTACCATCACTTACAGTCACTTCAATATAACTATTCTTATCCTCTACTCTTATAAATTCTCTATCTGTATTTTGTCCGTAAGATAAACATGTAGAAAAAAATAATAGTATGATTAATTGAAATCCTCGCATTTCTATTTCTTAGTTGTTAAAATAGTAACTCCTTCATTATTAATAATTAAATTATCATTCCAAGTGAATGCTTCATTTGAAATAATATTTTTTAAGATTTTTCCTTTTAAGCCAATCTCATCAAAACGGCTTAATTCTAAATCAACAGGGTTATCATTTTTATTAAGAATTAGTACAACCGTTTCATCATCTAACATTCTAAACAAAACATAAACTCCATTATCCGGAGCGAAATGAATGGTTTTACCTTGGTGAATGGCTTCACTATGTTTCCTGTAATTGAGAGTTTTTTTAAGAAAGTTTTGCATGTCTTTTTGCTCACTGGTCAATCCTTCTCCTGTAATGGCATTTACGGTATCGCCTTCCCAACCCCCTGGGAAATCAGTTCTAATTAAACCGTGATCTCCTGGTTTGGCTGTATCATTCATCAATATCTCTGTACCATAATATATTTGCGGAATTCTAGGCAGTACCAACAAATAGCTTAAAGCCATTTTCGTTTTTGTAACATCTTCGCCTAGTTGTGTAAATATTCTACTCATATCATGATTGTCCGGAAAAATCATAATATCCTTTGGGCTAGCATACGCAAAATCATTGGCTAAGCCTTCATAAATTTTTACCAACCCTTTATCCCAACTCTCGTCTTCAGAAACTGCTTGTACAATAAGACTTTGCATTGCAAAATCCATTGGTGATGTTAAATTAGAATTGTAACCGTCTTTATTGTTATTACCCTCTTGCCAATAGGCAATTAGTAAAGG
>JAGLKH010000363.1 GCA_023141985.1 Flavobacteriaceae bacterium
GTTTGAAACTACAGAAAAGTTTTTAATAAGGGCATCGTTAGATTTTTTCCCAATAGCTACAAAAGATACTTCTTGATTTGCATAAACATCGTTGGCTAATCTAATAGATTCTTTAATAATATTTGAATTGAATGCCCCGCATAAACCTCTATTAGATGTAATGGCAACAATTAATACTTTATTAACTTCTCTCTGGCTTGAGAATGTGCCTCCAGAATCAGCATCTAAAGTAGCACTTAGACTTTGCAAAAGCTCGGTTAGCTTATTTGCATAAGGTCGCATTGCTGTAATAGCGTCTTGTGCCTTCTTTAATTTTGCAGCAGACACCATTTTCATGGCGCTTGTAATCTGCATCGTTGAAGATACCGATGATATTCTATTACGTATTTCTTTTAAGTTTGCCATTTCTCAAGTTATGAGTTATGAGTGTAGAGTTATGAGTTTTTGATTATTGCAACCAATATTCTTATTAACTCCTCACACTTGTTCTTCATTTCTTTTGGTACTTGCCTTCCAGTCGCTTCTAAAATTTCTAACCAATATTTAGTTTCATCAGCTTCTTTTAAAGCAATTCCAAATTTATTTTTAAAATCTTTTGTGCTAACTCCTCGTTGTGCTTCTCTTGTATTAGCTCCAATACTTGTTCCGCTTTTTAATAATTGAGAGGCTAGCTCAAAATCCTTGTTTTCTTTTAATATATCACAATAAACAACTATCTCACAAGCAAATTCGAAACTCTTTTTTCTAATTGGACTTTCGTTTAAACCCATTTATAATTCTTTATTTGAGTAAGCTTTATGAGTAAATAACTCTGAACTCATAACTCTGAACTCTGAACTTTTTAAGCTTTATACTTTGCTGATAAATCTTTAGCTACTGCCTCCAATGTATCAGTAACTTGATCTGTTATTTTACCTGATTTTAAAATTGATAACACATCGCTATGTTTAGCTTTTAAGAATTCGATAAAATCTCTTTCAAATTCTTTTACTTTATTTACAGGAACATCGCTTAATAAGTTTTTAGATCCTGCATAAATAATTGCAATTTGATCTTCGACAGTAAACGGATCGTTTTGAGCTTGTTTTAAGATTTCAACATTACGTTTTCCTTTTTCAATTACATTTAAAGTTGCAGCATCAAGATCTGATCCGAACTTAGCAAACGCTTCTAATTCACGGAATTGTGCTTGATCTAGTTTTAATGTTCCGGCAACTTTTTTCATTGATTTAATTTGTGCATTTCCACCAACACGAGATACCGAAATACCTACGTTAATTGCTGGACGAACACCCGAATTAAATAAATCTCCATCTAAAAATATTTGTCCATCTGTAATTGAAATTACATTTGTTGGAATGTATGCAGATACATCTCCTGCTTGAGTTTCAATAATTGGCAAAGCAGTTAATGAACCTCCACCTTTTACTATTGGTTTTAAAACCTCAGGAAGATCATTCATGTCCTTAGCAATATTATCATCTGCAATAACTTTTGCTGAACGTTCTAATAAACGAGAGTGAAGGTAGAAAACATCTCCGGGATATGCTTCACGCCCTGGTGGGCGACGTAATAATAATGATATCTCACGATAAGCAACTGCTTGTTTTGATAAATCATCATATACGATTAAAGCCGGACGACCAGTATCTCTAAAATACTCTCCAATAGATGCTCCTGCAAAAGGTGCATATACTTGCATTGCAGCAGGGTCTGATGCATTTGCAGCAACTATTGTTGTATATGCTAATGCTCCTCTATCTTCTAATGTTTTTGCTATTCCTGCAACTGTTGATGCTTTTTGTCCAATAGCTACATAAATACAATATACAGGTTCTCCTGCATCGTAAAATTCTTTTTGATTTAAAATGGTGTCAATACAAACTGTTGTTTTTCCTGTTTGACGGTCTCCAATAACTAATTCACGTTGACCTCGACCAACTGGAATCATTGCGTCAATTGCTTTAATTCCTGATTGTAATGGTTCTGATACCGGTTCTCTAAAAATAACTCCAGGTGCTTTACGTTCTAAAGGCATTTCGTAAGTTTCTCCAGAGATTGGTCCTTTACCATCAATTGGTGTTCCTAACGTATTAACAACACGACCAACAATACCTTCACCAACATTAATAGAGGCAATTCTATTAGTACGTTTTACAGTTCCGCCTTCTTTAATTTCGTTAGAAAACCCTAACAATACAACTCCTACGTTATCTTCTTCAAGATTAAGTACAATACCTTCAAGACCGTTTTCGAATTCTACTAATTCTCCGTATTGAGCATTAGATAATCCGTAAACACGTGCAATACCATCACCAATGTTTAGTACTGTTCCTATTTCATCTAATGAAGCGCTTGCTTCAAATCCTACCAATTGTTGTTTTAAGATTGCTGATACTTCAGCTGGTTTTACTTCTGCCAT
>JAGLKH010000364.1 GCA_023141985.1 Flavobacteriaceae bacterium
CCACTTAAAATATCGTTTTTAGCGTTTGCTGCTCGTTTTCTAATAAACCCTGTCATACCTAAAATTTAAGAAGTCGCAAAAATACAGTTAAAATCAAGACACACAAGTTCAAATTACTATTATTTGATTAAGTTTGAGTACTTAAACGCTTACAATGAAAAAATTACTATTCCTCCTAATTCTAATTATATCCTGTAAAAATTCTAATAAAAATCCTTACTATGATTTTGAAACGATTTTTGAAATATCAAAAGGTACAGAAACTGCTACTTACCGACAAGTTATTAAGTATTATAATGATTTAGCTGATACCTATTCAGAAATTTCAATACAGGAAATGGGTGTAACAGATTCTGGTAAACCACTACATATTGTAACTCTAAACCCAAATGGAATATTCGATTTCAAAGAAATAAGAAAGAGTAAGAGTATCCTTTTAATAAATAATGGCATTCACCCGGGTGAAAGTGATGGTATCGATGCAACGATGATGTTGTTTCGAGATTTAGTTAACGGAAAGATTGAAGCTCCAAAAAACACAGTTTTAATAACAATTCCAATATACAATATTGGAGGAAGTCTAAATAGAAACACAGGTACTAGAGCTAACCAAAATGGCCCTAAATCATATGGTTTTAGAGGAAATGCTCGAAATTATGATTTAAACCGAGATTTTATAAAATCAGATACTAAAAACGCTCGTGCTTTCGCTCAAATTTTTCATTTGGTAAACCCTGATGTATTTATAGACAATCATGTAAGTAATGGCGCTGATTATCAATACACACTAACCCAATTATTTACACAGCACAACAAACTTGGAGGTGATTTAGGTGATTTTTTAAATAAGACAATGCACCCGGAATTGGAACGTAAACTTTCTGAAAAAAAATGGGATATTACACCTTATGTCAATGTATTTAATAGTACACCGGAAAAGGGGTTCTCTCAATTTATGGATTATCCACGCTATTCTACCGGCTATACAACCTTGTTTAATACGCTTGGCATGATGGTAGAAACACATATGCTAAAACCATACAAGCAACGTGTTGAAGGAACTTACGAGCTCATGAAAAGTATGATAGAGATTACCGATGAACAACATGCTACTATTTCTAAATTACGAATTGATGCATGGAAAAATTACAAACAAAAAGATAGCTATCCTTTAAATTGGGTCATTGATACTACCAAATCTTCTACTTTAAACTTTAAAGGGTTTGAAGGCGATATGATTACAAGCAAAGTTACAGGAGCACAACGTTTAAAATATTTTAGAGATAAGCCTTTCACTAAAGATGTTAATTATCAAAATTATTTTGTTCCAACAAAAAAAATAACTATTCCTAATGCTTATGTGATACCTCAAGGCTGGCATAAAATAATTACGTTATTAAAACTGAATGGTATAGAGCTAAAACAACTTCAAAATGATTCTACATTTACAGTTGAGTCTTATAAAATTTCAGATTATAAAACAAGACCAAATGCCTATGAAGGCCATTATCCTCATTTTAACACAACAGTAACTAAAGAAACTAAATCAATTATGTTTTACAAAGGGGATTTTATTGTTTCAACTAATCAATCTGGTGTGAGGTATCTATTAGAAACCCTAGAACCAGAAGCACCAGATTCGTTTTTTAATTGGAATTTCTTCGATACTATTTTACAACAAAAAGAAGGCTTTTCACCTTATGTTTTTGAAGACACAGCTTCACAAATGTTAGCGCAAGATCCAAATTTAAAAGCTGAGTTTGAAACTAAAAAAGAAACTAATCCAGCCTTTGCTTCCAATTGGTATGCACAACTAAACTGGTTGTATAAAAAGTCAATTCATTATGAGAAAGCACATTTACAGTATCCAGTTTATAGAATACATACTCGATAGATTTAGCTTTTAGGGGAATTTAACGAATTTATTTTTTTCTTTAACAAGGCAAAATTTTCAAGCATAGCACTAGTTACGGTTTAAAATTTTAACGCAGATAAAGGAGAAAAGAAAGAGTGAAAAACCCGAAAAACTATGTGTATAGAGTATATTAATTGAACCACTAAACCAACGCTTTAATATTAGCATAAGAGTTCTCCATCGCTTTATTAATTTGCTTTGGGTTTAGCCATTCTACTTTGGTAATACCTTCTTTTTCCTGAGGTATGAGTTTACCTTTGTAGTTGGTTTTCATTTCAAACCAATAGGTTATTTTAATTCTGTGTCTGCCATTACGTTTAAAAATGTGATAAGTCATCTCTAAAGGTTTAATAATAGATAACCCTTGTACACCTGTTTCTTCTTCTACTTCCCGTATCGCAGTTTTATCTATGGTTTCTTTACTTTCGGCTTTCCCTTTTGGTAAATCCCATTTATTGTTTCTATAAATAAATAAAATATCGCCTTCAGCATTATAAACCTTACCTCCACCTGCAATAACATTAGGCAATAGTTTTAAAAATAGTTTGAGGAGTTTATCTTTATTATTATCTATCAACCTGATAGATTGCAAATTGGTGTTTTGCAGTTCTTTTA
>JAGLKH010000365.1 GCA_023141985.1 Flavobacteriaceae bacterium
TCTTCTTTAGTTCCTTTTGAAATTTCTTTATCGAAAACTTTTTCAAACTTTTCAGCAAATAATCTAGAGCCATTTTGAAATCTTTTTTGATTAGTTTCAGTTTCGACATCTTTATACATGAGATCCATAAATTGCGGAACATTAACATCTAAGGCTCCTGGCAAATTGGATGGAGGTAAAATAATATCTACCAATTGCGTAACTAGCTTTTTTTCTTGTTCTGAAAAAAATACAGGCATCCAGGTATCAGCTTCTGCTGTACAGGATGATAACATATTAAGTAGTGTAGGGGCTGCAACAGCATACCCGATACTTAATGTTAAATTTTTAAGTGCTGCTCTTCTATCCATTAGATATTTTGTTTTTTATTAAGTTCTTTTGCTGCATGATTTGCCGCTCTTGCCGTTATGGCCATATAGGTTAATGACGGGTTTTGAGATGCAGAGGAAGCCATACAGGCACCATCAGTAACATAAACATTTGGTACAGCATGTATTTGATTGTTTCCGTTTAAAACTGAAGTTTTTGGATCTCTACCCATTCTGGCTGTACCCATTTCATGAATTCCATTACCAGGGAAACAAGGATTATTATAGCCTTTAACATCTTTAAATCCTGCAGATTTTAACATTGCTACTGCCTCTTTTTCAGCATCTTTTCGCATTTCCATTTCGTTTTCCTTATACTCGCTATCAAAGTCTACTGTAGGTAACCCCCATTTGTCTAATTTATCATAATTAAGGGTCATTTTATTTTCATGATACGGAAGGCATTCTCCAAAACAATTAACACCAAGACGCCATTCACCGGGTTTTATTAATTCTTCCTTCAATTGATCTCCATAGCTCATTTCTCCAATAGCTCTAGTCCAGTTGGTTCTACTAGCGCCACCTTGCATCCCATAACCTCTAATAAAATCTTTTTGTTTGCTTTTGGCATCGAGATTTCTAAATCTAGGAACAAAAAAACCATTAGGTTTTCTTCCTTTATAATAATCATCTTCATGTCCTTCAAAAGTTCCGGATGCTCCCACTTTAAAATGATGATCCATCATATTGTGTCCTAATTCACCCGAATCATTTCCTAATCCGTTTGGAAATCTTTCAGATTTAGATTGCAATAAAATACTGGTTGTAGCAACTGTAGAAGCACAACAAAATATGACCTTTGCATAAAATTCCATTTTTTCATTAGTTTCAGTATCAATGACTTTTACACCTATTGCTATTTTTTTATCATCATCATATATAATTTCATGCACTATTGAGTTGGGCCTTAGTGTCATACCTCCTGCTCGTTCAGCAGCGGGTAAGGTACAAGAATTACTACTGAAATATGCTCCGAAAGGACAGCCTCTAATGCAGCGATTTCTGAACTGACATTTGCTGCGTCCTTCTCGTTTTTCATCTCCCGTAAAGTTGGCACTTCTCCCATTAATAATTTGTCTGTCATTATAATTTTCAGCGACTCCTTTTTGAAATTCTTTTTCTACACAGTTTAATTCAATTGGAGGAGTGAAAATACTATCGGGTAATTGTGGTAAGTTTTCATTTTTCCCACTAATTCCTACAAACTGCTCTACTTTCTCGTACCAAGGTTTCAAGTCTTTATATCTAATTGGCCAATCAACACCATGTCCATCTTTTTTGTTGGCTTCAAAATCCATTTCACTCCATCTAAAAGACATACGAGCCCACATGAGAGATTTCCCTCCTACATGATATCCTCTTATCCAATCAAATCGTTTGGTTTCATGGTATGGATGCACAAGATCATCAACAAACCAGTGTTTGCTGGCTTCTCCTGTAGTATAGCCTGTTCTGGCTTGTTTCTCTTGTTTTTTTCTATCTTCAGTAGTAGCTCTCCCTCGATGTTTAAAATCCCATGGATCCATATACATGGTAGGGTAATCTTCAATGTGTTTAACCATTCTGCCTCTTTCAAGGACTAAGGTGTTTAGTCCGTTTTCACAAAGTTCTTTAGCTGCCCATCCTCCAGATATTCCTGTTCCAATTACTATAGCATCGTATTCTTTTTCGATAGGATTTAAATAGGTGTTACTCATTACGTATTAATATTGTTAAAGGATTAAAATAGAGTTTATCTCTAATAAATTCTTGTCCAAATTAATTAATTTTCACATTAAGGATGTTCATTTTTTTTCAGTGAATAAAAATAAACAAGATTCGTTGTTTGGTTTTTTAATTTTACAATG
>JAGLKH010000366.1 GCA_023141985.1 Flavobacteriaceae bacterium
ATTAAGATGAAAAACGATTTTTTAGTTAAAAACCTTGTGATTTTTGCATTTGCATTTCTAATAATTGGATTTACTTCCTGTAAATCTAATGAAGAGAAAAAAGAAGAAGTTTCAATACAAGAAGAATCAGTTAAAAAAGAGGCCCCATTTTTTAAAGTATCTTTGGCACAGTGGTCTATTCATAAAAAAATAATTGATGAAGGAATGAATCCCTTTGATTTTGCACAAATCAGTAAATCTTGGGGTTTTGATGGTTTAGAATATGTTTCACAGCTTTATAAAAATGAAATCGAAAAGATGGGACTTTCAGCCGTTATCGATTCTCTAAAGATCAAGAGCGATGAATATGGTATTGAAAACGTATTGATTATGATAGATGGAGAAGGTGATTTAGCCTCTCCGGATGAAAGCAAACGTAACGAAGCCGTAGAGAAACATAAAAAATGGGTTGATGCAGCCGAAACTTTAGGATGCCACTCTGTACGTGTAAATTTATTTGGAACAAATGATGCCAAACTATGGGTTGAAACTGCAACAGATGGTCTTTCAAAATTATCGGATTATGCGGCAACAAAAAATATTAATGTGTTAGTAGAAAACCATGGTTGGTTATCTTCAGATATACCGGTGTTAATGGAAGTTATTAATAAAGTAGGGAAATCAAATTGTGGAACCTTGCCAGATTTTGGAAACTGGTGTATTAAACGCAATGAAGGCGAACGATGGGGAGAATGTTTAGAAGAATATCCCGATAAATATATTGGCGTAGAATTAATGATGCCGGCAGCAAAAGGGGTAAGTGCCAAGTCTTACGATTTTGACACTAATGGTAATGAAACTACTATTGACTTTGTTAAAATGCTCCAAATTGTTAAGGATGCCGGATATACAAGTTATATAGGAGTAGAGTATGAAGGAGATAGATTAAGTGAAGAAGAAGGTAGTATTGCAACAAGGAAACTATTACTTAGTGTCGCTAAACAATTAAACTAAATTTACTATAAAAACACCAAACAGGTCGTATAGGGTTGCAAGATCATGGAGACAAGGTTTGGTATCGAAATATTAAGATTAAAGAACTTAAATGAAAACAGGTAGAACCATTATTGTACCAATGAAAATTTGTATTGCAATCAGCGCTCTTTTTTTGTTATTGAACTGCCAAAATAATAAAGGGAAGACAATAGAGGAAAACGACTCGTATTCATTCTTTGTAGGCACCTATACTAATGTAGAGAGTCAAGGAATATATAAGTATGTACTACAAAAAGATGGTGTCCTGAAGCGTCTGGGTTTAGCGGCAAAATTAACCAATCCGTCCTTTTTAACAATGAGTACTGATAAGAAGTTTTTGCTTGCCGTTAGTGAAATTGAGAATACAGGAGCCGTTGAATCTTTTCTAGTTACAGGGGATAGTTTAAAGTTTATAAGTCGAAGTTCATCTGGTGGAGCTCATCCTTGTTTTGTAACAATGAACGACAGCGGTTTTGTGTTAACTGCAAATTATACTAGTGGTAATGTCGGCTTACTAAAACTAAATAAAAAAGGAGAATTATCCGATTTACTGGATGTCCAGCAACATACCGGAAAAGGTACAACGAAAAGGCAACAAGAACCACATGCGCATTCTACTTGGTTCGAGCCAGATGGTAGTACTATTATTTCGGTTGACCTTGGAACAAATGAGCTTTGGTTCTCACATTTGGACGCTCAGTCACAAAAATTACGACCTTCCAATCCGTATAAATTAAAAATGAGCGAAGGAGCTGGTCCGCGTCACCTTACATTTCATCCAAATGGTAAATGGATCTATATAGTGAATGAGCTAAACAGCACCGTAGTATTAGTCCAAAAGTCAGATAACGGTAAGTATAAAAAAGGCATCCCAATTACAACACTTCCTACCGGGTATACCGACACCAATAACTGTGCGGATATACATATCTCTTCTGATGGAAAGTTTGTTTATGCGTCTAACCGAGGACACAATTCCATTGCCATCTATAGTGTTGATTCTGGTGACGGTTCTTTGACCCTTATTGGACACCAAACCACTTTGGGAAAAGGGCCACGTAATTTTTCATTATCGCCAAATGATAACTATTTATTAGTTGCTAATCAGCATACAAATAATATTGTATCATTTAAACGAGATAAAATCACTGGTCTATTAAAATATATGAACCAAATTGAAGCACCAACTCCTGTTTGTATTTTGTTTTAAATAAAATTAATAATTAAAGTTATTATGACAACTGCTATTGATTTAGTTAAAAGGGGCATCTCTTATAGTCCTGTAGGTGAGTTTGAAGAAATGAGATTTGAAAAAATTCACAATGTGATTTTTGACAATTCCAATGTAGCTTCAGTTATTGTAGCAAATGAAATAGCAGAACTTATTCGAAAAAAACAGAAGGAAAATAAAAAATGTGTTTTAGGTTTAGCAACGGGATCATCTCCTAAAAAAGTGTATGAGGAGCTTGTAAGATTACATAAAGAAGAGGAGTTGAGTTTTTCCCAGGTAATTACTTTTAATTTAGACGAGTATTATCCGATGGATAAACAAAATTTTCAAAGCTATAATTATTTTATGCATGAGTGCCTCTTTAACCATATTGACATATTACCGGAAAACATTCATATCCCTGACGGGACTATTAATAACAAAGATATACATCAATATTGTATTGATTATGAAAATCAAATTAAAGAAGCAGGTGGTATAGATTTTCAATTACTAGGTATTGGCAGAACAGGTCATATTGGTTTTAACGAGCCCGGGTCTCATTTAAATTCTGGTACAAGAAGTATTACATTAGATTATATAACTAGAATTGATGCCGCACCCTCTTTTTTGGAAATAGATAATGTTCCCAGAAAAGCTATTACTATGGGTATTGGCACTATTAGAAAAGCCAAAAGAATTGTTTTACTTGCCTGGGGTATTAACAAAGCTCAAATAATCAAAGAAACTATTGAAGGAGATATTTCTTCTAATGTACCAAGTACATATTTACAAAACCATACTAATACAACATTTGTATTGGATGCTGAAGCTTCATCTGAATTGACCAGAGTAAAAACTCCCTGGCTGGTATCTTCTTGTATTTGGACCGAAAATTTAAAAAGCAAAGCAGTAATTTGGTTAAGTGAACTACTCAATAAATCAATACTTAAACTTACTGATAAAGATTATAATAATAATGGAATGTCTAATTTACTTATTGAAGAGGGTCACGCTTATGATTTAAATATTAAGATGTTCAATAATTTACAACATACCATCACTGGGTGGCCTGGGGGGAAGCCTAATGCTGACGAAACCAAGAGGCCAGAACGTGCTATTCCTGCTAAAAAACGTATTATTATTTTTAGCCCTCATCCGGATGATGATGTAATATCAATGGGAGGTACTTTTGATAGATTAGTTGAACAAGGGCATGAAGTACATGTCGCTTATCAAACTTCTGGAAATTTAGCAGTATCAGACGAGGAGGCATTAAAATTTGCAGAAATCTGTCAAGAAATGAATTCTTCTGAAGACATGAGCAATATTATTAAAAGTATTCAGGGGAAAAAGAAAAATGCTATAGACACTCTTGAAGTAAGAAAACTCAAAGGCTTAATCAGAAGAAGTGAATCCTTAGCAGCCACAAGGTATCTTGACTTACCAGACCAAAATGTTCACTTTTTAAACTTGCCTTTTTATGAAACTGGAACAATAAGAAAAAATATGTTGTCAAATGATGATGTTAAAATAATGTGTTCCATTATAGAAAATATTAAGCCACATCAAATATATGCTGCTGGAGATTTAGCTGATCCTCACGGAACCCATCGTGTTTGTTTAAATGTACTTTTTGATGCAATCGAAATTTTAAAATCTAAAAAGTTTATGGATGATTGTTGGGTTTGGCTATATCGTGGGGCCTGGCATGAATGGGAAACCTATGAAATTGATATGGCAGTACCAATGAGCCCTGATCAAGTATTAAAGAAAAGACACGCTATTTTTTATCATCAATCACAAAAAGATGGTGTTTTATTTCAAGGTGATGACTCTAGAGAATTCTGGGTGCGCGTTGAAGACAGAAATAGATTAACTGCTAAAAAATACAATGATTTAGGCCTGGCAGACTATGCTGCTATAGAAGCATTTAAACGTTACAAACCTTAAAAAAACACTTATGTATACTAAACAACTCTTTACCTTTTTATTTGTTCTTTTTCAAGCAACAACATTTTTTGCACAACATGATATTATTCCTGTTCCAGTAAGTTATTTATCAACAAATGAAGTTTTTGTTTTTGATAATCAAATACATCTGGAT
>JAGLKH010000367.1 GCA_023141985.1 Flavobacteriaceae bacterium
TACAAAAAAGTCCATACCACCATGACCTGCTCCCATCGCTTTTTCTCCAAATCTTTGCCATAAAGGATGGTCATATTTTTTCAACCATTCATCGGCATCATCCCAACGATGTGGCTCAGATTTTCCTTCTATATATATACGGTTTCCATCAACTTCCCAAAGACCATTTGCTCCCTGTACTCTAAAACCTAATGAGTAAGGCCTTGGCAGATTACAGTCGTGAGTAACAATAATAGTTTCTCCATTGGCAGTTTCAATAGTAGTAGTAATAACATCACCTTGCTTAAATTTCAACTTTGCATTTGGATGATCTTTACCTCCATGTTCCACAATGTAATTGTGAATACCTATCGCTTTTGTAGCATTTGAAGTTAATGATGTAAATCTATTTCCCCGATTTATGTTATCCATAACAGCAATTGGACCCACACCATGAGTTGGATATACATCTGCATTTCTCAATAATGAATGTTGTGTCCTCCAGGCCGATTCAGAAATGCCTTTATCACCAAACTCTACACCTTTTCCATAAGCAGATTTTCCGTCGTTTAATTTTACAAAACGAAGATCATGTTGGTAACCACATCTAAAATGAACCAGTTCACCAAAGACATCTTGCTTTACCATATTTAATACTGCCATTATATCTCTTCGGTAATTCACGTTTTCAAGAATCATCATATGTGTCCCTGTTTGCTCGTGTGTATTTACCAAATCCCAGCATTCTTCCATAGTATTGGCAGCAGATACTTCTAAACCAGCATATTTTCCAGCCAGCATCGCATCTTTTGCCATACGTGTATGCCATAACCATGGTGTTGCTATGATTACTGCATCAACCTCTTTTAAAGCTAATAAATTTCTATAATCCAAGTCATTACTTCCAAACACTTTTGGAGCGTCATCTCCCGATTTAGAAATTATTTCTAATGCTATTGAGATTCTTTTAGGATCAATATCACAAATTGCAGTTACAAGAACATCACCTCTTAATAACACATTATTTAAATGATTTGTTCCGCGTAACCCAACACCAATCATTCCAACTTTTAATTTGTCTTGACTCTTGTTTATCCCAAAAGTTAAACCTGGAGTCATTATAATTCCGGCACCGACTACTGTTGATTGCTTAATAAATTTTCTTCTTGAACTCATAAGTGATTTATTTTTTGATTTATCCAAACTTATCTAATTCCTTACGGTGCTTTTATACATGAATTATTTCATCATCATTTAAAATATCATCTCCTCGAAGGCGTAAGAAAATTTGAGCAACAGCGATCGTGTCTTTTTCGCAATAGGTAATAATTCTGTCTATATTGTTCTCTTCATAGTAAACACTCCATACTTCACTCCCATCAATATCATCTTTTGGAGAAGGAATGCCAAGTACTGTTGTCAATAATTTTAGAGAAGTATAGGTTTTATAGTCCCCAAATTTCCATAATTCTAAAGTATCTAAATGAGGGACTTCCCAAGGTTTTTTTCCAAACAAGTTGAGTTTATACGGCAATTCAATATTATTAATTATCATACGTCTTGCAATATATGGAAAGTCGAATTCCTTGCCATTATGGGCACAAAGCAAGTGTATGGCTTGGCTGAAATGTGAAATCAGGAGGTTTTTAAAATCTTTTAATATTTTAATTTCTTCGCCATAAAAAGAAGTTGTTCTAAAGGCTCTTATATCACCTTGAAAAGTAAAGTAACCAACCGAAATACAGATTATTTTACCAAATTCAGCCCAAATTCCTGCCCTGGGATAAAATTCCTGGGCTGTAAATTCATCTTTACGTTGATATTGTGATTTTTGTTCCCAAAGGTCTTGTTTAGCTTGTTCCAAATCAGAAAAATGTTGTATTTCCGGAACGGTTTCGATGTCCAGAAATAATATGTTTTCTAGATTGAGTTTTGAAATCATTATTTCATCATTTTATAAGCTTCATCTATATACGTATAAAAATTTGGCGAATGTGGATCTATGCTCATATCTTCTGGCTTTTCAATTCTATGTCCAAGGCGTACAATTATAACATCATCT
>JAGLKH010000368.1 GCA_023141985.1 Flavobacteriaceae bacterium
TATAAGTTGCTTGTTTTATCTACTTAAAATCATTAAACATCAAAAACAATTAGCCGAAGTTAAAAATGATTTAATTAGTAATATCACACACGAGTTTAAAACACCAATTTCTACAATAAGTGTTGCCTTAGAAAGTATTAAAAATTTTAATGTAATTGACGATAAAGAAAAGACAAAAAGCTATTTGGATATGTCTAGCAGTCAGCTGTCTAAACTTAATGTAATGGTTGAAAAACTTTTAGAAACAGCCACTTTAGATAGCGATAGCTTAGACTTAAATAAAGAACCTGTTAATATTACAGATTTACTTCAAACAATAATTGATAAGCATCAAATTCAAACTGAAACTAAAAAAATAAATTTTAGATCTTCTTCTGAAAATATTATTGCAAACGTTGATGTCTTTCATTTTGAAAATGCCATTAACAACATCATTGATAATGCCATAAAATATGGAGGCAATGAAATTTCTGTCTATTTAAAACAACATGAAAACACATTTGAAATTTCAATTTCCGACAACGGAAAATCTTTAACAAAAAAGAACAAAGACAAAATTTTCGAAAAATTTTATCGTGTTTCAAAAGGCAATACTCACGATGTAAAAGGCTTTGGAATTGGCTTATATTACGCAAAAAAAATTATTGAAAAACATAATGGAAATATTCATTTAGATTTGAATAATATCCTTACAACTTTTAAAATTTCACTTCCAAATGAATAACACAATAACTATACTTTTAGCTGAAGACGAACCTGCTTTAGGACTAATTATCAAGGAAAGTCTGGAAACGCGACATTTCAAGGTGTTCTTGGCGGAAAATGGTATAGAAGCTTATAGTATTTACAAAAAGGAAGACATACATCTTCTTGTTCTTGATGTTATGATGCCTAAAAAAGATGGTTTTACTTTAGCTAAAGAAATAAGAATGGAAGACGACACCATTCCTATTATCTTTTTAACGGCAAAATCTCAAACTCAGGATGTTGTTGAAGGCTTTACAATTGGTGGAAACGACTACCTAAAAAAACCTTTTAGTATGGAAGAACTAATTGTTAGAATTAACAACTTACTAAACAGTACTAATCTTCAAAAGACGTCTGAAATATTAAAGATCGGTAATTTTGCATTCAATTTCCCAAAGCAAATATTGCAATACAAAAATGACGCTGGAGTCCAACTCACACATCGAGAGGCACATTTACTATTTCATCTTATAAAAAATAAAAATGAAGTTTTGGAGCGCTCTCTAATTCTAAACAAGCTTTGGGGAAACGACGATTTTTTTAATGCAAGGAGTATGGATGTCTTTATTACCAAGCTACGAAAAAAACTAAAACAAGACGAAAACATACAAATTGTTAATGTTCGCGGATTTGGTTATAAATTAATTTGTTAATTCGATTTTGTGTTGTTTCATGTGTTTATATCTATTGTTTTTTAACGGACACATGCTGTTCGCTATTAATCATCCTCTTATGTGATAAAAATTTTAACATG
>JAGLKH010000369.1 GCA_023141985.1 Flavobacteriaceae bacterium
AGTGTTTTTGAAGAAGAAGGAAATACAGGAGTTAATTCTTATTGCGCGGATACTATTGAACCATTTTCTGCAATAGATTGGAAAGGGTTTTCTGATAGAAAACAGCAAGAAATATTATTACAATATAGGCTAACCTATTTAGCTGAAAGCGAAGTAAACTGGTGTCCAGCTTTAGGAACGGTGTTGGCAAATGACGAAATTATTAATGGTATTTCAGAGCGTGGAGGCCATCCTGTAATTAGAAAAAAGATGACACAATGGAGTATGCGTATTTCTGCTTATGCCGAGCGATTGCTTCAAGGCTTAGAAACTATCGATTGGCCAGACTCGCTAAAGGAAAGCCAACGCAACTGGATTGGAAAATCGGTTGGAGCTTCAGTTACTTTTAAAGTCCTATCCCCAACCCTTTCCAGCGGAAAGGGAGTAGAAAACGCTGGGTATTTAACAGGGAATCCTAATACTGCTCATCTTTTATTAGAAAGAGCTAAAGAAATGAGAGCTAATCCCACTAAGGCTGAAGCTGCTCTATGGCAAAAATTAAAAATTAAAAAGTTAGATATAAAATTTAGACAGCAACATTTAATTGAAGATTATATTGTTGATTTTGTGTGTTTATCTAAACAACTAATTGTTGAGGTAGATGGAAAAATCCATATTTCTCAAAAAGAAGAAGATGCTCAACGAACAGAAATTCTTGAAAACAATGGATATAAAGTTATTCGTTTTACAAATGAAGAAGTTTTAGAAAACATTGAAGTAGTTGTAAGCAAAATAAAAGAAGAATTAAATGAGAGAAAAGTCCTTCCCACTGGGAAGGATTTAGGATGGGATATCGAAGTCTTCACAACACGGCCAGACACTATTTTTGGAGCAAGTTTTATGACCTTAGCTCCAGAGCACGAATTGGTTTCTAAAATAACAACATCTGAACAAAAAGCTGAAGTTGATGCTTACATTGTAGCCACAGCAAAACGTAGCGAACGTGATAGAATGGCAGATGTAAAAACCATTTCAGGAGTATTTACTGGTGCCTATGCCGAACATCCTTTTACTAAAGAGGCGATTCCGATCTGGATTGGCGATTACGTTTTAGCTGGCTACGGAACAGGAGCAGTAATGTCTGTGCCTTGTGGCGATCAACGCGATTACGACTTTGCAAAACATTTCAATATTGATATTCCAAATATTTTTGGAGGTGTAGATATTAGTAAAGAAGCCTTTGCCGATAAAGACAATACTATAATAGCAAACAGCGATTTCTTAAACGGGTTAAACTATAAAGAAGCCACCAAAAAAGCAATTTCAGCATTAGAAAAACTTGGGCAAGGAGAAGGAAAAACAAATTATAGATTGCGTGATGCTGTGTTTTCGCGACAACGTTATTGGGGCGAGCCGTTTCCTGTATATTATGTAGATGGCATGCCACAAATGATAGACGAAAAGTTTTTACCTATTCGTTTGCCAGAAGTAGAAAAGTATTTACCAACCGAAACCGGAGAACCACCTTTAGGAAACGCAACGGTTTGGGCTTGGGACTTAAAGCAGTGTTCAGTGGTCAGTAATAAGTTAATTGATAATGAAACTGTTTTTCCTTTAGAATTAAACACTATGCCGGGTTGGGCAGGAAGCTCGCAGTACTTTAACAGGTATATGGATCCTAATAAT
>JAGLKH010000037.1 GCA_023141985.1 Flavobacteriaceae bacterium
ATTGCCTGGGATCATATTAATGTGTTTCCAACCTATATAAATTATCTTGAACAGTTTGAAATATTTGTAGATTCCATCGTAAAAGGAGGAAGTATAACTTATAATGAAGAAGATGAAGACCTTAAACGCATTGTAGAAGCTAGTGAAAACACCATTCGCAAATTACCCTACCATACTCCAGAATATAAAGTAGCTAACGGAGAGACTTTATTAGAAACTCCAGAAGGTTCATTGCCCATTGAAGTTTTTGGAAAACATAACTTAAATAATTTAGCAGGGGCAAAGTGGATTTGCCAGCACATGGGAATTGACGAAGACGATTTTTATGAAGCCATTGCATCTTTTAAAGGCGCGAGTAAACGTTTAGAGAAAATCGCTGAAAATAACTCTAGTGTAGCTTATAAAGATTTTGCACATTCGCCCAGTAAAGTAGAAGCAACCACAAATGCTGTAAAAGAACAATACCAAAACAGAACTTTGGTTGCATGTTTAGAGTTACACACCTATAGTAGTTTAAACGCAGAGTTTTTAAAAGAATACAAAGGCACTCTCGATGCTGCTGATGTAGCCGTTGTGTTTTATTCGCCACATGCCGTAGAAATTAAAAAACTGGAAGAAGTGACTAAAGAACAAATTGCTACTGCTTTTGAGCGTGATGACTTAATAATTTATACCAATCCAGATGATTTTAAGAAATTTCTGTTCTTACAAGAGTTTAACAACACAGCATTGTTATTGATGAGTTCTGGTAATTATGGAGGATTGGATTTTGAAGAGGTGACAAGATTAATTAGTTAATCTTTGTCATGCTGAATTTATTTCAGCTTCTTATTAATTAAAGATAGATTCTGAATCAAGTTCAGAATGACAAAAGAATTTGATTAGTTGCATTAAGTTATTGTTGATTTCAGGAGTAATTTTTGAAGTTTCGTTTAACGTTTCACGTATATGATTAGTGGGCCGATAGGGAGTATTATCGCATATACATTGTTGTGTAGCGTTTTCATTCATATAGATTATTGGTGTCGGCGTTTGAAATTTCCACGAATAAATCACCTAATTTACTGCAAATGGCGTTAAAAAAATGTTCACCTTTTTCTTTTGAGGATGCTTTAGGATTTCCGATACCGGTATCTTCGCTAATTTGAGACCAAGGTCTTTCTGTCCAAGCCCAACCCTCATTAAATACTTTTATTTTATTCTTTTTTTCAACTCCATCACCCCAATCTTCTTTTGGGAGAACTAATTCAGGGGCAAGATGAAGGATAAGGCTTGTTTCCATTTCATCAGCGTGGTCTCCTGGGTCGTCAAAAAAATCTTTTCTGTTTACAACCTTTACCCATTCCCCCACACATAAAAACATATCTGGAAATAAGTGACCAAGTTCTCTGATTATCGATTTCCAATTATTCCCTCCGTGACTGTTTAAAATCATAAACTTACGAATGCCTTGTCGATTTAGAACTTCGATTAAATCCTTTAGGATTGCGAACTGAGTACTCGGATTTAGGTTCATATCCAGATAAATGTCAGATTGTCCTGTGTTCACTCCAAAAGGTATTGTTGGAAGAATAACAATCTTGGCTCCCTTTTCCCAAGCTATCCTACCGGATTCTTCTGCAATAGCAGTTCCTTCAATTACATCGGTTGAATATGGTAGATGATAATTATGAGCTTCTGTTGCTCCCCAAGGAAGGACTGCTAATTCAAAATTAGCATCTTTAAGATGCTTCCAGTTTGTATCAGCTAAAACGTAAGGTCTAATCATATTTATTCTTTTTATTCTACACAATATTAAGCGAATCAGAGTTTTAATTCTTATAAGTCGCGCTAAAGCGTGATTAAACGAAGCTAGCTTATTTTTCTTACAAAGTCAAGTCTAAAAAAAATTATTTTCTAAAACAACTTCTCCAAAAAAGCTTTAATATTTTCTTGATTTGCTCTTATTAACTGAGCTCTAGCATTAGCAACATCATGAGGCTTTTTATCTTGCGAAAGTTTAAATTTCCCTTCCCAATCGGTGATTTCAATTTCAAATCCTTTGATGTAGTTAATTGCACGCTCCATTTTTGGGTTGTCCATAGTAAGCACATATTTATGGTCTGGATATTCTAAGAATTTAGTCATTTTAATAAGACTTTCTTTTACTGTATCAGCATCATCAATAGCCGTTACTTTTCCTTTTAAATGCACTTTAATATAATTCCATGTTGGCAGTTGGGTTGTGATGTAAATACTTGGAGAAATATAACACTGAGGGCCGGAAAATATGAGAGTTACATCTTTGTTATCTCGTAATAATTCTGCTTGAGGATTAAATGTATCTATATGACCAATAAGTTTGCCGTCTTCGCGATATACTAATGGTAAATGAGTAATAAAAGGGTTGTTATCCTTTACCGAAATTACAGTTGCTAATGGGTAGGTTTTAATAACTTCAATCATGTGAAGTTTATCGTTGTCTTGATGATGTTGTGGTGGATATTTCAATATTAATTAAAAATTAAAAGAGAATAATTAAGAATTATAATTTAGAGATTCTTCGTTTCACTCAGAATGACATACTTTTCATTATTCATTATTCATTATTCATTATTCATTATTCATTACACTCCAAACTGTTTTAAATGATGATCAATATGTTTGTATTGCATTTGCCCTCTTTGATGTGTTGTAAAATGCCCAAATATAGGATGTTCCGGCCAATTGGGATTGTCTTTTTTATCAGTAAATTCATTAACAAGATTAATAAGATTATCTTTTTCTGTTTCAAAGACCTGAGATTCAGTAATAACAAACTCTTTTGCTGTTCCTATATTACGTTTCCAAGGTTTATCATTATACATCATAGGTTTAAAAAGTTTAAATATTATTTTAGTAAAAAAACCTGCCTTCCCTTTCATTTCACGTTTTCCAAGAGCAACTTGCATGGGGAGTTGGCAGTGTTTAAGCATTTGTCCCACATTCATTTTCCCCCAATTAGCTGTAGAGCTTTCATTTAAATTTTCAATTCTATTTAAAATGTCTTGATGTGTTTTAGAGTCGAATAAAGATTTCATGTGTTTATATTTATTTTT
>JAGLKH010000370.1 GCA_023141985.1 Flavobacteriaceae bacterium
AAATGGTTTGGTTAGCAAGTGATGAGGATAGAGAAGGAGAAGCTATAGCATGGCATTTGGCGGAAACGCTAAAACTTGATAAAGAAAAAACTAAACGTATTGTATTTCATGAGATTACAAAGACTGCAATTCAAAATGCTGTAGAAAATCCAAGAGGTATAGATTACGATTTGGTAGACGCGCAACAAGCGCGACGTGTTTTGGATAGAATTGTTGGATATGAACTTTCACCAATACTTTGGCGTAAAATAAAAGGAGGCTTATCGGCTGGGCGAGTACAATCGGTTTCGGTACGTTTAATTGTTGAACGAGAACGTGAAATAAAAAACTTTGTACCAAAAGCATCCTATAGAATTGATGCTGAATTTTCCACAGAAAGCGGACAGTCTTTTAAAGCAAAGTTGCCAAAGACTTTCACAACTAAAGAAGAAGCACATAAATTTTTAGAAGCTAATGTTTCGGCAGGGTTTAAAGTTTCAGATTTAGAAAAAAAGCCAGTAAAAAAATCACCGGCAGCACCTTTTACAACATCAACACTACAACAAGAGGCATCACGTAAATTGTATTATTCAGTAAGTAAAACCATGACTATGGCACAGCGTCTTTACGAAGCTGGTTTAATAACTTATATGAGAACAGATAGTGTTAATTTGTCTAATGAAGCACGACAAGCGGCCGAAGTTGAAATAAATAATACGTATGGTTCACAATATAGTAAGCCGAGAAATTATAAAGGAAAATCTAAAGGCGCACAAGATGCCCATGAAGCGATACGTCCAACCGATTTTTCTCGTAACTCCGTAAATATAGATAGAGACCAGGCACGATTATACGAATTGATTTGGAAACGTGCAATAGCCTCTCAAATGAGCGAAGCACAATTGGAAAAAACCATTGTAAAGATTAGTGCATCAACCCATAATGATAAATTTATAGCTAATGGTGAAGTGATTAAATTTGATGGTTTTTTAAAGGTGTATCTTGAGGGAACAGATGATGAGAATAAAGAACAGGAAGGGATGTTACCCGCTTTACAGACTAATCAAACACTTCAAAATAATTTTATAACAGCTACTGAACGTTACACGCGTGCACCATATAGATTTACCGAAGCATCTTTAGTTAAGAAATTAGAAGAACTGGGTATTGGTCGTCCTTCTACTTATGCACCAACAATTTCTACAATACAAAATAGAGGCTATGTAGATAAAGGCGCAATTGAAGGGGTAGAGCGTAATTATTCGCAACTTACGCTAGAGCATGGCAAAATAAAAGATAACTTATTAACCGAAATAGTAGGGTCAGACAAAGGTAAATTGGTTCCAACAGATATTGGAATGATAGTTACCGACTTTTTAGTGAATCATTTTGATACTATTTTAGACTATAACTTTACAGCTAAAGTTGAAGATCAATTTGATGATATAGCTGAAGGCAAAAAGAGTTGGAATAAAATGATGAAGGATTTTTACAAAAATTTTCATCCAAAAGTAGAAGAGGTACAAAAACATGCTCAAAGAGAATCAGGAGAACGTATTCTTGGAAAAGACCCTAAAACCGGAAGACAAGTAAGTGTGCGTTTAGGAAAATTTGGACCAATGGTTCAAATAGGGACTATAGAAGATGAAGAAAAACCACAGTTTGCAAGCTTGTCTCCTGAACAACAGATTAATACTATTACTTTTGAAGAAGCAATGAATTTATTTCAGCTTCCAAAAAATTTAGGAGTATACGAAGGAGAAGAAATAGAAGTTAATAACGGTCGCTTTGGACCTTATGTTAAATTTGGAAAAAAATTCGTGTCTTTACCAAAGGGGGTGGATCCTTTAAGTGTAGAACTTGATGAAGCTATTGTATTAATAAAAGAAAAGGAGAAAGCAGATGCGCCCATTTATACGTATCAAGAATTACCGGTACAAAAGGGAAAAGGACGTTTTGGACCATTTATTAAATGGAACAATATGTTTATTAATGTGAGTAGAAAATACGACTGGGATAATTTATCTGAAATGGATATTATTGAATTGATTGAAGATAAAATTCAAAAAGAAAAGGATAAATTAATACACCATTGGGAAACCGAAGGTATTAGAGTAGAAAAAGCACGTTGGGGAAGACATAATATAATTAAAGGAAAAATAAAAATTGAATTACCTAAAACAGTTGATGTTTCAAAATTCACACTTGAAGAAGTAATAGAAATTATTGAAAAAAAATCTCCAAAGAAAAAAAACACTAAAAGAAAGCCACCAGTAAAAAAGAAATAAATTATGAATTTTAGTTTTCTCTCACCAGTTCAAGATTTGGTTCTGGCACATAATGAACTATTATCTACACAAGTGCTCGGAAGAAAATTAAAAATCCATTCTCAACAACAGGGCATTCCTGAGTTAGATGATGTAAAAATTGCAATTATTGGTGTTCTGGAGAACAGAAATGATGTTAATTATATAGGAGAAGACTTTCAATTAAGCGAAATAAGAAAATCTTTGTATGCTTTATTTCCAGGAAACTGGTACTTAACAGTTGCCGATTTAGGTGATATCCAAAAAGGGGAAAGTGTAGAGGACACCTATTTTGCTTTGCAAACTACCATAACTATATTATTAGAAAAAAATATTATTCCTATTATTATTGGAGGAAGTCAAGACCTTACATATGCCAACTATAGAGCTTACGACAACTTTTCACCTATGGTTAATATTGTGAATGTAGATAGTAAGTTTGATTTAGGAGACTCCTCCAGGCCAATTAAAGACAATAGTTACCTTGGAAAAATAATTTTAGAACAACCTTATAACTTATTTAATTATTCAACATTAGGATATCAAACCTATTTTAATTCGCAAGAAGAAATAGATTTGATGGAAAAACTCTATTTTGAAGCTCATAGATTAGGTGAAATAACTAATAATATTAATATTGTAGAGCCTATAATGAGAGATGCCAATATTGTGAGTTTAGATTTGTGCAGTATTAGATCTTCCGAAGTAAGTGTAAAACAAAAGTTTTCGCCAAACGGTTTCGATGGAAAAGAAGTTTGTGCTATTTCACGATATGCAGGTATTAGCAATAAAGTATCTTCTTTTGGAATTTATAGTTACAAACCTTCAAAAGATGATGATGCTACTTCTATGTTAATAGCGCAAATGATTTGGTATTTTATCGAAGGCGTAAATTGTAGAGTAAAAGATGATGATTTTTCAGATATAATTAACTATCAAAAGTTTACTGTTTTAATCGAAAACGAAGAATTAATCTTTTACAAAAGCAACAAAACTGGTCGTTGGTGGATAGAAATACCTTTTTTACCGAATATTAATAATAAATTAAAACAACATACGTTATTACCTTGCATACATGAAGACTATATAGAAGCAAGTAAAGGAAAAATACCAGAAAGATGGTATAA
>JAGLKH010000371.1 GCA_023141985.1 Flavobacteriaceae bacterium
TTTATGGCAAACTTTAAACCATTAAGAGGAGATTATGCTGCAGATCAGGCATTATATACTGTTGAAGCTAAATCTTACGAACCTAATGATTATGACTTGTATAATATGGCAGGAAATGTATCAGAATGGGTAATGACATCATACGATCCTTCATCTTACGAGTATACTTCAACAATGAATCCAAATGTAAATGATGAAGAAAACGAACGTAAAGTAGTTCGTGGTGGTTCATGGAAAGACGTTGCCTATTTCTTACAGGTAAGTTCCAGAGATTACGAATATGCAGATTCTGCAAGAAGTTATATTGGTTTTAGAACTGTACAAGATTATATGGGAGTAAATATAACTAAGAATGCAGGAAAAAACGGAACAAAAAAAATTAAAAGATAATTTATTAACCCACAAAATTTAACCTTAACTTAAAACTAAAAATTATGGCACAATCAAGAGCAAGTAAGAAGTTCATGAACATGGCTTACGGATTTGGAGCATCAATAGTAATTATTGGAGCATTATTTAAAATTATTCATTTTCAAATTGGACCACTAACAGGTAATGTAATGTTAGCAATAGGCCTTATAACTGAAGCAATTATTTTTGCAATTTCAGCTTTCGAACCGGTAGACGACGATTTAGACTGGTCTTTAGTTTATCCAGAATTAGAAGGAGGAAGATCTAATAAAGAAGATGGTTCTAAAGATGCCGAAGGCATTTTATCTAAAAAATTAGATGAGTTACTAAAAGACGCTCAAATAGATGGCGAACTTATGGCAAGTCTTGGAGATAGCATTAAAAACTTTGAAGGCGCGGCAAAAAGTATGACACCTACTGTAGATGGGATGAATGCTACTAAAAAGTATAGCGAAGAAATGTCTTTAGCTGCTGCACAGATGGAATCTTTAAACAGTTTGTATAAAGTACAATTAGAAAGCGTTAACCGACAAGCTTCTATAAACGAAGAAGTTACAGATAATGCTGGAAAATTAAAAGAGCAAATGGCCTCATTAGCGACTAACTTATCATCATTAAATGGTGTATATGGAGGAATGCTTTCTGCAATGAACAAAAGCTAATTAGAATTTAATCGATTTTATTAACCAAAAACTATAATCAGTTATGGCAGGAGCAAAATTATCTGCAAGGCAGAAAATGATAAACTTGATGTATTTAATCTTCATTGCGATGTTAGCATTAAATATATCGAAAGAAGTGCTGTCGGCATTCGGTTTAATGAATGAAAGATTGACCGAATCTAACACTACAGCAACAGAAAGAAATACAGCGTTTATGGATGGTTTAACAGCAAAAGCTGAAGAACAACCAGCAAAGTATAAACCTTTAAAAGATAAGGCGAACCAAATTTCATCTTTAGCAGATGGTTTTAATTCTTATTTAGAAGATCTTAAAACTCAAATGACTGCAACAGTCGATAATCCATCAGACTATGAAATTATGGATAGAGCAGACTTTTTAGACGAACAATTTTTTACAGGAGAGAAGCTAAAATCAGGAGGGCAACTTTTTTTAGACGAAATTGCTAAATTTAGAGATGGTGTCGTTAGTGTATTAAGTGATAATCCTAAATATAAAGACATATCTAACGATGTTAAAAAGAAGTTTTCTACAGAGCCCGTTACTAACAGAGATGGTAATGTATTACCATGGTTAGATTACCACTATAAAGAGTTTCCTTTAGTAGCTTCTTTAACTAAAATGACACAATTGCAGTCTGATATTAAAACAACCCAATCGGAAGTTTTAGGAGCAATGTTACAAGGGAAGCTAACAGGAGAAGTTTCAATGACTAACTATACAACATTGTTGGAAACCTCAAAATCGGCTTACTTTAACGGAGAACGGTTTGATGGACAAATAGTTCTAGGTAGAAAAGATGATACAACAAAGCCAAATAGGGTAGAGTTAACTTTAGATGGCAGAAAATTAGCTGAATCGGAATATTCTATAGAACAAGGTAAAGTAAAGCTAAATTTTGGCACAGGAAATCCTGGAGAACATAAAATTGAAGGAAAATTAATTTTCTTAGAGGATGGTGTAGAACAAGAAGTTATTGTAGAACAATCTTTTGCAACAGTACCAAAACCTAATTCTGCAACCATTTCAGCAGATAAGATGAATGTTGTATATCGTGGTGTAAAAAATCCTATGACCATTTCTTTTGCAGGTATTTCTGATAATAATGTTAGAGCTAATGCATCTGGTTTAACCCGAATTAAAGGAAGTAAATATGTTATAGACGTCACTAAAGTTAAGGGCAGAGAAGTTACTATTAACGTAAATGGTACTTTGCCTGGAGGTGAAAGAGTAAATGATGGAGCTAAATTTAGAATCAAAGATTTACCTAGACCAACAGGAACGATTAGAGGTGAAAATGGCTTAGTAAAAATGCAACGAAATAGCCTTGAAATATCAACGGTTGGAGCAAAATTTGAAGACTTTGATTTTGAATTACCATTAAGAGTTTCCGGTTTTAAATTTAAAGTTCCGGGACAGCCTACAATAAATGTTAGTGGTGGTAAGTTAAATAGTAGAGCGAAAGCTGCTTTGCGAAAAGCAAAACGTGGCTCAGCAGTTCAAATATTTAATATTGAAGCTAAGGCTAAAGGTGTAAGTATTATACTTAAAAAAGTATCGCCTGTATTTATTGAGCTAACTAATTAACAGGTAGAAAAATTAATCTAAAGTAAGATGAAATGAGCCAGATATTAAAAGTTGAAATCAACGTTTAATTTATAGAGGCGAATTCCATTTGACCGATGAAAGAAAGTAAAAAATATCAGATGAATTTAAAAAATTTAATATTAACCGTTTTATGTGTTTTTGCTGTAACAAGTTCGTTTGCACAAGCAAATATTTTAAATGCGACTAGTCCAGATAAAATAGGTGTTAAAACAGATGAGCAAATAGCATTAGACAATGATAAACCATTAGAGTATGGCTATGTCGATGATAGAGACATCCTGTATTCTAGAATGGTATGGGAAAAAGTTGTTCTTGACGAGCGCATAAACTTCCCAATGTATTATCCAATAGACACAAATAATATAGGTAGAAATAGGCGCTCTCTATTTGATGTGCTAATGACTAGTATTAAAAATGGAGATATCAAAAATATTTATGATGATTCTTATTTTACAACTAAACGTACTTTAAAGGATATTGAAGCTGCTTTACGAAAAGTAGATACAACCGAGTTAGGTATTGAACAATTAAATGCTGGCGAAGAATTATCTGCTGAATATATTGACGCAAGAGATATTACTGCTGCAGATATTGTTGAGTATCATATAAAAGGGCTTTGGTATTTTGATAAGCGTTTAAGCGAGTTAAAATATCGTTTAATAGGTATAGCTCCGGTATCACCAGATGTTAACTTTATAGATACTGACGAAAGTGATTTAGTACCTTTATTTTGGGTATTCTTTCCAGATGCAAGAGCAGTATTGCATAAAGCTAAAGCTTTTAATGGAAAAAATAGTGCGATACCAATATCATACGATCACCTCTTAAATTCCAGGCGTTTTAATGGTTATGTATTTAGAGAAGAGAATAT
>JAGLKH010000372.1 GCA_023141985.1 Flavobacteriaceae bacterium
TTTCAGGACGAAATTGATAGTATTAATATTTTAAATGCATCAATACTGGCTATGCATAAATCTATAGATCAATTAATAGAATCTCCCGAATTTATAATTGTTGATGGCAACAGGTTTAAACCTTATAATAATATCCCTTTTGAAACTATTATAAAAGGGGATGGAAAATTTTTGAGTATTGCTGCAGCTTCTGTTTTAGCCAAAACTTATCGCGATGACTATATGTGTAAAATTCATAAAGAATTCCCTATGTATAATTGGAAACAAAATAAAGGATATCCAACAAAAGAACATCGTGAAGCTATTGCAACATATGGCATTACAAAATATCACAGAAAAAGTTTCAGGTTAATTCCGGAACAATTAAAATTAGAGTTATAACCCGCACTATTCATACCTATTCTATTCCAAAGTCAAACTGCATGCTATTTTTGGCAATGCTCCAAACTTTTATTCCTCAAAAGTGGACTCAATTCATCGTCAAAAAATTTGTGTGCTTCCCAAATATATTGCCATTTTGACTTTTCATAACGAAAGCTATGAATAGTGCGGGTTAAGTTTTTATATTTGTAAAGGTTATGCTATTAACATATTTTAAATGAAGAAACTCGTTTTCATACTCTTAATTTCCCTTTCAACTCATAGTTGCATTAACTCTAAAAAAAGGACTACTGAAATTACGCAATTTGTTCCCGAAAATTCTTCAATAGTTATAAAAATAAATGATTTAGAAACGTTTAAAAGTGATATAAAAAATAACGATTTTATTACAAAATTATCTTCCTCTACTTTACAAAGAGACATTACTAAAAAACTTGAAAATCTAAAAACTAATAATCCTGTTTTGGTTTGTTTTGAAAACAGCACCAACAAACTCAATTACTCTATTATTACAAAATATCATGACAGTTTGTTTACTATTAAAGAAACAGATTCGCTTAATATATTTAGTAAAATTATAGATAGCATTTATGTTGGTTCATTATCTAAATCCATTATAGATAACCTAAACGTGAATGAAAATCTGGCGTTTGAAACATTGTATGAAACCACAAATAGCAACAGCACTTTTTCGGTTTTCATGAATAGTAAAAGTTCTAATCGTTTAGGAAACGCCATTTTTCCTGGAGAAATTACTTTCTTTTCTAATTGGATGTCTTTAGATACCGAAGTAACTCCAGATCAAATTTTACTTAACGGAATTGTAACTACAAACGACACGATAAAACAACTAATAAGTATCTTTAAAAATACTATTCCGCAAGAAAATACCATTCAGCAAATAGCGCCTTCTCTTAGCAATGGTTTTTTAAGTTTTACCTATGATGACTTTGACATGTTTCGAAAAAATCTCAACGAATATCATTTGCAAACCATTGATTCTTCTTATTATTCTGAATTGTTTCATACTATAAATGAAGTTGGAGAGGTCAATCTCGATAACAATTCTTTTGTGGTATTAAAATCTATCGATGCTTTTGCTACAAAGGAAGCTTTGCAGGACCATCAAAATGTAGTATCAACTTTCAGAAACGTTAATATTTTAGAGTTTTCTAATCCAACTTTATTTAATAATACATTTAGTCCACTTATCAGCTCTCAAAACATTTCGTATTATAGTGTTCTTGATGATTTTTTTGTATTTGCAAATTCTGAAACTACACTTCAAGATATTATTTCGAATTTTAAGAATGGGACAACTCTTAGCAATAATACTGTTTTTAAAAATTGTTTAAGGTCTTTAAGTGACGAATCCTCATTAATGATTATTAAAAATTCAGGACAATTAAAACAAATGATGTCTTTAGTATTTAATGAAGATTTTACTGATCTAAAATTAAAAGACTATAAAATTTCCGCACTACAATTTGTACAAGATGATAGTTTTTTACATGTAAACGGAGTGATACAAAAAAATAAATCTCGAACAGAACAAAATTCTATATCTGAAGAATTTAATGTGGTTTTAGATGCAGATCTACTCATGCAACCTCATTTTGTAATTAACCATCGTACAAAACAGAAAGAGATTGTAGCTCAGGATGTAAACAATAATTTGTATTTAATATCCAATATAGGAAAAGTGCTTTGGAAAAAAAGGCTTAACGGAAATATTTTAGGAAATATCCAACAAGTCGATTTGTATAAAAACGGAAGACTTCAATTAGCGTTTGCAACACCTAAGCGCATTTATATTTTAGACCGAAATGGAAAAGATGTGTCGCCATTTCCTTTAAAATTTAATGATGAAATAACGCAGCCTTTATCAATCTTTGATTATGATAACACAAAGAATTATCGCTTTCTAATAGTGCAAAACAATGAGTTATTAATGCTTGACAAAAAAGGCAAAACCGTTAGAGGGTTCAATTACAAAAAAAGTAATAATAACATTGTAACTCAACCAAAACACTTTAGACTACAAGGTAAAGATTATATTGTTTTTGGTACTGGAAACAAAATGAAAATTTTGAATCGCCAAGGACACAATAGAATTACTGTTAAAGAAAATATTGCCTTTTCAAAGAATGACATCTATTTATATAAAGATAAGTTTACAACAACTAATGCTAACGGAGAACTTATTCAAGTTAATTTACGTGGCAATGTAAGTAAACAAAGTTTGGGCTTAGATCGTAATCATTTTATGGATGCTACAAGTAAAACATTAGTAGCCCTATCGGAAAACAATTTGAATATTAAACTAAAGAATTACGAGCTTGATTTCGGAAACTATACAGCACCTAAGATTTTCTATTTAAACGATAAGATTTACATTACAATTACCGACTTACAAACTCAAAAAGTATATTTGTTTGATAGCCAAGCAAGACTGCTTAAGAACTTTCCTGTTTATGGTAACTCCCTTATAGATTTTGCCAATATTGACAAAGACAATAAACTTGAATTTGTTGTAAAAGGGGAATCCAACTCCATAATTGTTTACAAAAAAAATTAATCTATATTATTGATATTTAAGAGTTTAATTTTTAACTTTAACCATTACCTTCAAAATAAATAATTAAATTTTGAGTATGTTAACATAATAGTAAGTATATGTCAGTTATTTAAGAAAATAATATATAAAAACATATAACGCAACCAAATCGAAAAGTCCCTTTATCGAGAAGCGTCAAGACTTTATGTCTTGGCGCTTTGTTTTTATCACTTTTTGTTATTTTTATTAGCTGCTATATTGCCGAATTAATAGCAGTAAAAACCGCCATAGCAAAAGCGATCCAAACTCCAATATTTATATTTTATTAGATTCCATTTTTAATTCGGCTTCAAATAAAACTTCAAAATGTTTTAGTAGTTTTTGCTTTACTTCAGCTTCGTCGATCTTGTTCTTACCAAGTTCTACATTTAACGATGTTACAGCTTTACCACGTATGCCACAAGGAATAATATTATCGAAATAACCCAAATTAGCATTCACATTTAATGCAAAACCATGCATGGTAACCCAACGACTAGCGCGAACTCCCATAGCACAAATCTTTCTTGCAAAGGGTGTTCCTACATCTATCCAAACACCTGTTTCTCCAAGGCTTCGCCCTGCTTTTAATCCATATTCGGCAAGTGTTAGAATAATAACTTCTTCCAGAAAACGAAGGTATTTATGGATGTCTGTAAAAAAATTGTCGAGGTCTAAAATAGGATAACCTACTATTTGCCCCGGACCATGATAAGTAATATCTCCGCCACGATTTATTTTATAAAATGTTGCGCCTTTTTGGGTAAGCTGTTCTTCATTTAAAAGCAAGTTAGACATGTCTCCACTTTTACCCAATGTATATACATGAGGATGCTCTACAAACAAAAAATAATTAGATGTTATTACATTGGTTTTTTCTCTTCTATTTTTAATCTTTATGTCGAGAATACCTTTAAATAGTTGCTCCTGGTAATCCCAGGTTTGCTTATAATCTTTATAACCTAAATCTTGTATTTCAACACTCTTATTCATAGTGTGCAAACCTACGAATTTTTTACATTTTAATAACAACGATTATAATCTATAGGTTCTCTCTAACCTATTTATTAATATAGATTTGTTCAAAGAAAAGATACGCTTTTATCGATTAGGATTATTTAAAATAACGAGTGCTGCGATAACTCCCGGAACCCAACCGCAAAGCCATAATAAAAAAACGATGAATATAGAACCACATCCTTTATCTAATACAGATAAAGGAGGAAAAAATATAGCAAGTAAAACTCTCCAAATGCTCATTTAATTTTGTTTTTAATTGATTTGATTGATGTAACTATGTGACGCAAAATAAAAACTATTGTTACAATTTGCGTTAAGGATTGAGTTATTTGTTTAAACTCCTTTTTGAGTTTCCAAAAAGAGTGAGTAACGAAAGCCTGACCTTCTGCAACTTTAGTGTAAGAGGTAACGCCCAAAAAACAATTTTTATTTAATGGTTTTAACTGTATCTTTGCATGCTTAATATATTTTGAATATGCAGCTTTCTGAGCAAGAACAAGTACGAAGAGAAAAACTAGCCAAATTACGTGAGTTAGGAATCAACCCTTATCCGGCAAATCTTTATCCTGTAAATCATTTATCGAAACAGATAAAAGAAGATTTTATTGAAGGTAAAAAAGTCACTATTGCTGGTCGCTTAATGTCTCGACGTATTCAAGGTAAAGCTTCTTTTGCCGAATTACAAGATAGTAAAGGTCGCATACAAGTGTATTTTAATCGTGATGAAATTTGTCCCGACGAGGACAAAACTCTTTACAACGATGTTTATAAAAAACTATTAGATATTGGCGATTTTATTGGTATCGAAGGCAAATTATTTACCACGCAAGTTGGAGAAAAAAGCGTAAGAGTAATCAAATTTACTTTATTAAGCAAAGCTTTAAAACCATTACCATTACCAAAAACAGATGCCGAAGGCAATACTTTTGATGAGTTTAACGACCCCGAAATGCGTTACAGACAGCGTTATGCAGATTTGGTGGTTAACCCAAAAGTAAAAGATACTTTTGTTAAGCGAACTCAAATTGTAAATACCATACGAGAGTTTTATAACGATATGGATTTTCTGGAGGTAGAAACACCTATTTTACAACCTATTCCGGGAGGAGCTGCTGCACGACCTTTTATTACACATCATAATGCACTTAACATGCCTTTATATTTAAGAATTGCTAACGAGCTTTACCTAAAACGATTAATTGTTGGCGGATTTGATGGCGTATATGAGTTTTCTAAAGACTTTAGAAACGAAGGTATGGATAGAACCCACAATCCTGAGTTTACGGTTATGGAAATGTATGCCGCATACAAAGATTATAATTGGATGATGGATACCACAGAACAACTGTTGGAAAAAATTGCTTTAAAGTTACATGGTACTACTGAAGTTGAATTTGATGGAAATACTATTAATTATAAAGCACCATATAAACGCATCGGAATTTTAGATGCTATAAAAGAACATACAGGATTTGATTTGTATCAAAAGTCGGAAGGGGAGATACGTGAAGCCTGTAAAGCGCTTCATATTGAAACTGACGAAACTATGGGGATAGGTAAAATGATTGATGAAATTTTTGGTGAAAAATGCGAATCACATTACATTCAGCCAACCTTTATTATTGATTATCCAACTGAAATGAGCCCACTTACTAAAAAGCATCGTTCAAAAGAAGGATTAACGGAGCGTTTTGAACTCATGGTAAATGGTAAAGAATTGGCAAACGCCTATTCTGAGCTTAACGATCCTATTGAACAACGCGAACGTTTTGAAGATCAGTTAAAACTATCGGAAAAAGGTGATGACGAAGCGATGTTTATAGATCATGATTTTTTACGTGCCCTGGAATATGGTATGCCTCCAACTTCTGGAATAGGTATTGGTATTGATAGGTTAACTATGTTCATGACCAACAATCCATCTATACAAGAAGTATTGTTTTTTCCTCAAATGAAACCAGAAAAAAAAGCAGTTTCTATGAGTGATGATGAAAAAGCAGTATATAACATTTTAAAGCCCAATTCTCCTATCGATTTAAACACTCTAAAAACACAATCGGGTTTAA
>JAGLKH010000373.1 GCA_023141985.1 Flavobacteriaceae bacterium
AGAGCAGAAGTAAGTTGCAAGGTGGAAGATCTAAATGAAGACACAGGCATTCCTCCAGAAGAATTTGCAACAAAGTTTATTCAAGCTGTAAAGATTGCTGAAGTAGAACCATACCGAGCAGTTACTCACAACAAAGGTATAATGAATGGTGTTGATGCTGTAGTATTAGCAACAGGGAACGATTTTAGGGCTGTTGAAGCCGGTGTACATGCTTATGCATCACGTAACGGAAAATACGCTAGTTTAACTCATGCAAAAGTTGATAATGGTATTTTTACTTTTTGGATAGAAATTCCGTTAGCTTTAGGAACTGTTGGTGGCCTTACTAATTTACATCCTTTGGTAAAACTCGCTCTGGAAATGCTAGGCAATCCAACTGCTAAAGAATTAATGCAAATAATAGCTGTTGCAGGTCTTGCTCAAAATTTTGCAGCGCTACGTTCGCTCACAACTACAGGCATACAACAAGGACACATGAAAATGCATTTAATGAATATCTTAAATCAATTTAATGCCAATGATGATGAAAAAGCAACTTTAGTAGACTATTTTAAAACCAATGTAGCAACGCATAGTGCTGTTGTTGAAGCCTTAAAAGAATTACGATTGACGATTGACGATTGACGAATTAAGAATTAAGAATTAAGATAAATAATATAATTTTCTAATGAAAAGTTACTGTTACAATTTAATCTCTTTGTTTTGATAAAAAAATATTATAGCAACGGTAAATTATTAATAACTGGAGAGTATCTTGTATTAGATGGTGCGTTATCGCTTGCTGTACCAACACAATTTGGACAATCCTTAACAGTTGAAACCATTGATGAACCAAAACTGATTTGGAAGAGTATTAATGACAAAGGAGCTATTTGGTTTGAGGATGAGTTTAATCTACAGAATGAGATTTCTCGTTTCACTCGAAATGACAATAATATTTCAAAAAGACTTATAGAAATTTTATTTGCTGCAAAGCAGCTCAACCCTCATTTTTTAAGTTCGAATATTGGTTATAAGGTATCTACTAAACTCGATTTTCCGCAATTTTGGGGATTGGGTTCTTCTTCTACATTAATTAATAATATTGCTCAATGGGCAGATGTTGATGCTTATCAGTTACTAGAACAAACATTTGGAGGGAGTGGTTACGATATTGCTTGCGCACAACATGATTTACCTATTACATATCAATTAAAAAATAAATTTTTAGATGAGATCCTGAATCAGGTTCAGGATGGCAACAAAATAATTGTCAACGAGGTTGATTTTTATCCAAATTTTAAAGATCACTTATATTTTGTGCATTTAAATAAAAAACAAAACAGCCGTAAAGAAATAGCTCAATACAACTCAATAAAAAATAATATTGTTTTAGCAGTTTCTGAAATAAATGATATTACTTCTAAAGTGATTACTTGTTCTTCTTTAGAAGATTTTGAATACTTAATTACTTCTCACGAACAAATCATCTCAAAAATCATTAAGCAAGAACCTATTAAAGAATTATTATTTAATGATTATAAAGGCGCCATAAAAAGTCTTGGTGCATGGGGTGGAGATTTTATTTTGGCGACTGGAAATAAGGACTCTATGGATTACTTTAGACTCAAAGGATACAATACTATTATTCCATACCATGATATGGCCTTAAACTAAAAATAGCCACGTAAAACGCAGCTATTTCTTTGTAAATTTCTATTCTGGTTCTAGTAAAAAGCGGCTCTATTGTCTTCAATTTCTGAAGCCTCTTTTAATGCATTATATAATACTGAATTAACAGCATTTGCTTTAGTAACACCAATTCTATTTGCAGCAGCTTGATAATTTGCCAGTCCCTCTGCCGGAGTAATTTTAGTTGTTTGAACAACATATACACCTAAATTACCAATTATTAATGTTGAGGTTTGTCCTTCTTTTAATCCAAAGGCTGTGCCAATTACTTTTGGTTCTCTTCCAGCACCTGAAAGTGTTGGGCTTTTCATATTAATAGCCAACGCTGTTTTTACCGATTGGTTTTCGCTGGCAGCAATATCTTCTAAAGTAGTTCCAGAAATACGGGCTCTTATAAGTTCTGCTTTCTTTTCTTTTCTAATTTCCGGTAAGGCAGTTACAGAGGCTTTAGTAGTACTCATAAGTCCTTTTTTATTTTTTGCCGCTAACACTACAACAGCGTATCCACCCCCTTGAATATTAAAACGTCTTATATCACCAACATTTGTTTCGTCTTCAAAAGTCCAACGCACAATAGCTCTTTGGTTTCCTAATCCTGGAATACTTTCATCTAACTCACCCATATTACTTACTGGCTTAACGCTATAATTATTCTCTTTTGCAACTGCTTTAAAATCTTGGCTGTTAACCGCAATTTCAAATTTTGAGGTTTTGTTAAATACGTTATCTATAGTTTTTTCAGAGGGTTCTATAACTTGAGCAATTGTAGCCACTTTTATTGCTCTTTGCTTATTTTTTTGATCTAAAATTTCAATAATATGATATCCGAAAGAAGTCTTAACTACTTCTAAATCTCCTATATTGTTTTCGAACGAAAATGCTTTAAATTCCTCAGCCATTGGAGCTTGTAAAGCAAACTCTATTTCTCCATTTTTTTCGTTACTTACCTTATCTGAAGATAAATCTAACAAGCTTAAAAATTTAGAACGGTTTGATTTAATAACAGAAAAAATACTATCTGCTGTCTTTTTTGCTTCTTCATCTGTTTTAATAACACTTACATCTGCTCTTGTAGTTCCAACAAACGGAATTAATATATGTCTTACTTTAACTGAATCCGGCATTTGCTTTTCTTCAACTACTTTAGTCAACATATAATAATTACCTTGCTTATATGGCCCATAAATACTTCCTTTTTTTAAATCAAAAATACTATCTGCAAGTTCAGTAGGGATTAAAGATTTAGTTAAAAAATTATTATTATACTTAATAGCAGAGTTAGTGTTTACAAAAGCTTCATTATCTGTTGTATTATTAAAACCTATAATAGTATCGTTAGATTTTGAGTTTGGGTTATATTCTACTTTATCCTTTAATAAATCTAATAAATAGGTTTGAATGTTAGCTTCATCTTCCAACGAAGCTTCTTCTTTAAACTGCACAAAATGAATGTCCCGGGTATCTTTAACTTCGTATTTACTTTTATTTCTATTAACGTAGTTTGCCACATCAGATTTTGTTACAGTAATAGTACTGTCTGGAATTGAAGAAAATGGAATTTGAACAAACTTAATATCTACTTTATCATTTTCTAACTTATAATCTAATTCACCTTCGGCAAGCGTACCAATAACGCCAGCTTTAATCATGTTAAAATACGTTTGTTGCCTTCCTCCTGCTGATATTGTACTTTCGTAATTGGTCCAGGCCTGGTAATTTATTGGTGTCCCATTTAATAAAGTTGTTTCTGGAGAAATTGCTTTTAAATTGGCAATAAATTCGTTTAATTTATTTTCATCAAATATACCATCAGCATCTTTAAAATCTTCAAACGAAGCTAAACTTAGTTTTAATAAATCTCTCATCTGGTCTCTTTCAACTACCAATCCTAAAGCATCATATTGAAATTCCATTACAGCCTGTCTAATTTCCTGATCCCACACTTGGTTCATGGCCTGAGTACTTGTACCACGTCCACCAAGTTGTTGTTGAGCTGTTTCTACTTTATTCATAAAGTCATCACGACTAATATCTTCTCCATTAATTGTTGCAATAACATTTTGTGATTTACTTGAAAAGTTAGTGCTTCCATCAAAAAGTCCTGATAAAATAAAAGCAAATAAAGCCATTGCTATTACAATTATTAAGACTAAAGATTGTTGTCTAATTTTATTTAAAATTGCCATTTATTGTTTGTTTTTACGAAACCCTTAACAGGGTATTTAACAAAATAATCGTGCGCGAAAATACCATTTTCTGTTTAATAATAAAAGTAGATTAACGGATTAATTCTCTTATGATAAGATTTTTACTCGTCTTCGAGAATTTTAAGCGACACTATATCAATTTTAGTGTTTGATACTTCTATAATTGTAAACAAGAAATTTTCGATTTTTACCTTTTCGTTTTGTTGTGGAATCTCTTCGGTACTATTAACAATTAATCCTCCAAGGGTTTCATAATTTTCATTTTCCGGAAGATTGAATTTATAAGTTTCGTTTAGGTAATCTACATCTAATCTTGCCGAAAGATTATAGGTGTTGTCATTTATTTTTTCTTCCAGTAGTTCTATGTTGTCATGTTCGTCTTCAATTTCTCCAAATAACTCCTCCACTATATCTTCAATAGTCATGATACCTGATGTTCCTCCATATTCATCTAAAACCACTGCAATACTTTTACGCTTTTTAGTAAGGCTATTTAGCACATCTTTTATAAGCATAGTTTCCGGTACAAATTCTACGGGTAGCATTATAGATTTAATGGTTTTTGGTTTTTTAAATAATTCAAACGAATGTACATAACCTAATATATCGTCTATGGTATTATTAAAAACCAGTATTTTAGAGTATCCTGTAGAGGTAAATATTTCGCCTAATGATTTAATAGAATCATGAATTTCTACAGCTATTAGTTCTGTTCGAGGAATCATAACCTCTCTTGCTTTTACTTCGGAAAACTCTAATGCATTTTTAAAGATTTGAATTTCACTATCAACTTCTTCATCATCTTCTACTGCTTCCATTTGCTCACTAATATAATTTCCTAATTCTACTTTAGTAAACGCTAATTGCACTTGGTCTCCATCTGTTTTAAAAAAATGTTTTAATACAAAATCTGAAATCCACAACACAAAATCTGAAATTACAGAAAATAACATATAAAACACATAAGCTGGAAACGCAAAAATCTTAAGTAATATATTGGAATATATTTGAAAGAATACTTTAGGCAAAAATTCGGCAGTTACTAAAATAATTAATGTAGAAATAATTGTTTGAGTGAGTAAACTTAAACTAGAAAACAAATAATTTATCAAGGTATAGTCCGTAGGCAAATACGACTGGAACCAATTTACTAAAAGTTCTCCCATAAAAAACCCATAAATAACTAATGCTATATTGTTTCCAATAAGCATAGTTGCTATAAATTTAGATGGCTTTGCTGTGAGTTTGGTCAGTAATAGCGCTAAAAAACTACTTTGCTTTTTTTCTATTTCTATATGTATTTTATTGGAAGATATATAGGCAATTTCCATTCCGGAAAAAAATGCCGAGAACAAAAGCGATATAACAATAATGATAATCTCAGTATTCATTATTAAAGTTTACCCCTATCTTCAAAACGTTTGCGAAATTTTTTTCTAAAGAAAAACATAAATACTGCTAAAGCTGCAAAAAGTAAAGATATATATGATTTATTTGCTATGGCATCATATAAAAATAATACTGCAAAAATGAGATAAGCATATTGTAAAAACGAAAGTAATTTCATCTGTTTGTATTTCTTTTTTTTGTTTCACAAAGATAAATAAAATTTTATCTAAAGCTCTGTTAAAACTAAATTGAGAGTGAAAATTGTTTTTAAATTCCCTTTTTCAAGGGAATGGCTGTTATATTGAAACCTGATAAATCTTGAAGCCTTTTTAATTATTCGTCTATAAAGATTATACCTGTAGTTTCTAAAACTTGTGCCTGGGTGAAATCTTTATTAGAATCGAACCCATTACCATTTATAATACGCTCTTTAGTTACAAATTTTACAGGTGAATTTGTAAACATCCATTCTGTTTTTTGGTCGTAGAACAATTGGTCCGCATAAAGCGTGTCCTTGTTATGTGTTGTTAATATAACATTACCCTGTAGGTCTATAAGGTCTGTTTCGTCGTAGAGTATAGCATAATCGGCTACAACATTGCTTTTATTGTTTTCGTCGTCAAACAAGGTGAGATTAATACCTTCAGGAAACTCATAATATGCAAATTCTCTATTGGTATAATTTAACATTTTTGGGCTTATAAGGTGAGATTTCAGCTTTCCGGAATC
>JAGLKH010000374.1 GCA_023141985.1 Flavobacteriaceae bacterium
TGACAGGCTTTAGCCATGTATTTTCCTTTAGGTGTTTTACTTGCAAAGTACTTTTGTCTTTCATCCCAAAGTTTTACTAAATCTTTTATAAAAACTACTTTTTCACTACCAGTAAATTTTTTAATTTTATAATCTAATATTTTTTCACCATGTGAATATATTGCCCTACTAAATTTAGGGTTTCTTTGTCTCAACTCCATCCAAGGGGTATATGCAGCATCATAATTTTTAGCTTTTGCATATTGATCAAAAATTGAAAGTGTTGCCAAATCTTGTTCATTACTATCTTGTGCCAAAACAAGATTAAAACCTATAAAAAGCATTAATAATAGTGTAATTTTCGTCTTCATAATTCAAGTATTTTAATTAAGTTAGTTATATTTTCTTTTCACAAACCATAAATCGTTTAAGGATAGGCTTATTTGGAAATTTATAAAATTTTCTTGTACTAAATTTTGATTAGTCGTTCCTTTTTTACCAATCTCAAAACCTAAATTTGCATTGGAAAAGAAACCACCTACAGGTAATCCTACTCCAAAAGATATGCCAAACTCATTAATAGTTTCATTTTTTATTTCTAACCCTGTGTTTTCAAAACGTATTCCTGCTCTATAAACAACTCTTTTAAAGTACTTATTAAAAGAATTGTATTGTGGAATATAAAACCCTCCAAACGAAATTGTTGAAGCATCAACAAAAGTAGTATTATCTATATTAAAAACTCTATTAGAAAATTGACTGGTTTTTAAAAATGTATATTCGGCTCCTATAAACCATTTATTTGGCTTTCCAATACCTAAGCCAAAAGAGGTCTTAGCAGGTAATGTTAAATCTGTTTGTTTTAATCCTGCAGATTCTAAATCGGCTTCTATTTCATTTACTGGAAATTCTTGTCCTGTAATATCATTTATTACTATTGAAGCAAAAATTCTTTCGTTATTAGATGTTAGGTCAGCTTTAGGGGAAAATGTAAATGCCGATGCTAACTGTAACTTATCTGTAATCATCGGTCTATAAGATATTCCAACATTAAAATTTATACCACTTAAATCAGATCTATTACTTTCTCTACTTTGATATTGAAGGGGATTCCCTTCATCATCATACACAAACTTTATAGCACTGTTTTTAATATTCCCAAAATTATAATTCGCAGCAATACCAATACTCAAATTTTTAGTAATTTGATATCCTAAACCTAAAAACGCTACATTAACTCCACCCTCTCCTCTATATCTATTAGTAAGTACATCTTCGTTATTTGTAAATTCTAATTTATAACCTACCGAAGTAATAGGCAATAATCCAAATGCCATACCAAATTTTCCCATAGGCACTGACATTGCTAAATAGTCGAAAGTTGTCGTATTAGTATTTGCCGATGATGAGCTACTTTTTAAATCAACTAAAGAATGACTACCTCCAACTGTAAATTTTATAATCCTCCCTTCACCTTTAAGAGAATTTATGTGATTTCCGGCATACGATGCCGGGTTTCTTAAATTTAAATGAATACTATCGGTATAGATACTTAGTCCACCCATACTTCTGTTTTCTGCAGTACCCTTAAATTTTAAACTCCCAATACCATAAAAAGAATATGGAGAAGTTGTACCTTCTTGTGAATGTACATTTAACGCTAAAAAAGCTATAAAAACTAAACAAAGTTTTTTTATCATTAGTTTGAATTAAATTCTAAAATAAAGTTTAAACCTTCCAAAAGGAAATTTGAATTCGCAAATATGCTACTTTTTAATCGCTTTGACAAGAAATCTGCATCACCTCCTGTTAAAATAACTGTTAAATCTTTATATTTTTGTTTATATTGATGTATAACGCCGTCAATTTCGCATAAAATTCCATTAATTATCCCAGAGTGAATAGATTCTGTTGTAGAACTACCTGTAATATTATCGGCAGCTTTTCTTTCTAATAGCGGCAAGTTTTCAGTAAAATTATTTAACGACAAATATCTAACTCTAATTCCCGGAGAAATTGCACCTCCAAGATATTGGTTTTTATTATTTATAAAATCGTAGGTAATACAAGTGCCTGCATCAATAATCAGCACATTTTGTTTTTTATATTTATAAACCGAAGCAGCAACCAAAGCTATTCTATCTACACCCAATGTTTTTGGCGTTTTATAATAATTTTGAAACGGTACTTTAGTTGATGAATTTAGTATAATTAACTTAAAATGTTTTTTAATATAATTAACATCGCTTTTCTTTAAGTTACCTACTGAAGCTATTATGGCTTGCTTTAAATCCTTAAACTCTTTTTTAAGATTATTAACACTAATCAAAATATTATCTAAAGTAACCTCGCATTTATGAATAAGTACATTCTGCTTAAAAACTGCCAGTTTTACATTAGTATTCCCAACGTCAATAATTAAATTCATTTGTTATGCTTTGTAATTTTTAATTGATAAGGTGTATTCACAAGATTAACTATTACGTTTATAATTAACTCAATTATAGCTTATTTCATTTCACAATTAAAGGTTGTAAATTTACAAAACACTTTTTTATAAATTTTCTTTTGGGGAATAATAAAATTGAATATATATTTGCATCCGCATTTAGCGAGGTACCTTAGCTCAGTTGGTAGAGCAACGGACTGAAAATCCGTGTGTCCCTGGTTC
>JAGLKH010000375.1 GCA_023141985.1 Flavobacteriaceae bacterium
AGCCCTTCCTGCAAATTTATCTTTTCATTAACATTATTTTATACTCTACACTTGTAGAATTAATATTTTTGTTCTATGTTTGTAGAACAAATTAAATCATTTATACTATTAACAGATGAAACTCTCAAAGACCGAAGAACAATTAATGCAACATTTATGGAAGCTTGAGAAAGCTTTTATGAAGGATTTATTAGACGTTTACCCAGAGCCAAAACCTGCCACTACAACTGTAGCCACTCTATTAAAGCGAATGACAGATAAAGGTTTTATTGCATATAATCTTTTTGGAAAATCGAGAGAGTATTATCCATTAGTGAAAAAGAAGGACTATTTCTCAAAACATGTTAATGGCTTAATAAAACATTTTTTTAATGATAGTGCATCACAGTTTGCCTCTTTTTTTACCAAAGAAACCAACCTTACCAAAGCCGAGCTTGAAGATTTAAAAACTATTATTGACAACGAGATTAAAAAGAAGTAATCATGCTAGTTTATATCTTAAAATCCAGTACCTGTTTAGCAATCTTTTTAATCTTTTACAAGCTGTTTCTTGAAAAAGAAAACATGCATGTGTTTAAACGTTTCTATCTAATTCTTGCGATTGCCATAGCTTTCAGTATTCCGTTTATAACATTTACTGAATATGTAGAGGCTTCAACAGAGATTCAACCTGTGATTATTAAAAACTTAATGGTTAACTCCAACATACAAACTAACTATTTAGCAATTATTTTGTGGAGTATATATGGTTTAGGTGTTATAATCTTCGGAATAAAATTTATATTCAATTTAACGCGTATTTTAAATAAAATAAAGCAAAACCCTAAACATAAATATGGAGAATTTACCAATGTATTACTTTTAAATCTATTGATACCACATACGTTTTTCAATTACATTTTTTTAAACAAAGGCAAATTTGAAGCGCATCAAATTCCTGAAGAAGTATTACTACATGAACAAACTCACGCTAAACAAAAACACAGCTTAGATATTTTATTTATAGAAATTCTTCAAACAATATTTTGGTTTAATCCACTCCTTTATTTTATAAAAAAAGACATCAAACTTAATCATGAGTTCCTGGCAGATCAAGCTGTTTTAAGTAAAGGCTACAACACAGCAAACTACCAGAATACCTTATTAGCATTCTCATCAGATGCTTTACAACCACAATTGGCAAATGCCATTAATTATTCATTAATCAAAAAACGTTTTACAGTTATGAAAACACAAACATCAAAAAAAGCAATTTGGATTAGAAGCTTAATACTTCTACCACTTTTAGGAATTACATTATATAGCTTTAGTGACAAAGTTATTATAGAAAAAGAAAAAATCAATTCAGGAGAACTAGAAGTAACTACTCTTCAAGAAAAGGCTACGCAAAAGCAAGTTGCTGAATATAATACTTTAGTAAAAAAATACAATGAACAATCAAAAGAAGAAATAGTTATTACGTTAAAAGACTTAGAGCGTTTAAAATATTTATACCATGTAATGAGTGTTAATCAAAGAAAAAATGCAGAACCATTTCCAGATGTTCCGCCTCCACCACCAGCTCCTAATACACCTGATGCACCAAAAGT
>JAGLKH010000376.1 GCA_023141985.1 Flavobacteriaceae bacterium
CCAGAAAACGCTACAAAAGCTCAAAAGAAAAAATACGAGGAGACAATACAAAATTATGAGTTTAGAAAACAAAATGCTAAGCTTAGAAAAATCAAAAGAGATGAATTAAATAGAGTTAGGGAATTACCCTCCATTGAAAATAAAAAACGAGTAAAAGCAGAAAAAGAAAAACTCATTAAAGTTAGAAAACTCCGTTATGATGAAAACAAAGAACGAGTAAAAACTGAAAAATTAACTTACAGAGAAACCCAAATTGCAGCTAGAGCAGATAAAAGAAAAGTAGAAAAGGGAGAGCTTATTAAAGTTAGAGAACGTCGAGCTGCTGAATACCGTAAACAATCTCAAGAAGCAAAATTAGCTTATAGAAAAGCACAAGTTGCTGCTAGAGCTGATAAAATAAAGGTAGAAAAACAAGAGTTAACACGTGCTAGGGAATTACAATTCAAAGAACAAAGAGAACTAAAAAAGAAATTGTATGAAGATTTGAAAAATAAGGCAAAAGACCAAAGAAAGTATTCTCAAGAAGAAATAAATAAAATGGCAAAGGCAGAAAAAAAGGCATATAAAAAATCTCAAAGAAAAGAAAAAGCTCTGAAAAAGAAATCTAAAAAAAAAGAGAATTAATTTAGATCTATTTTTCTTCCTATTAACAACAACAAAACCAAAAGCCTCGATTTTCGAGGCTTTTTTGTAACAATTAACTAATTTTTGCGTTCTAATAAATAACATCAATCAAAATCATCCTAATTATGCTAAAACAATTTTTTATTATCTGTTCTGGGTCAGATACAGATATTCTCAACGACTGTTCTATTGGAGAGCAAAACAAATATGCTGGCATTGGCGCCACAGTTTTCTTCACAGCTCTAATGGCATTTATCGCATCAGGCTATGCGCTTTATACCGTTTTTGATAATCTGTTAACTTCCATTTTCTTTGGGTTAATTTGGGGATTGCTCATTTTTAATTTAGACAGATATATTGTTTCAACTATTAAAAAAAGAGACAGTGTTATAGATGAGATTATACAAGCATCTCCAAGGTTTTTATTAGCAGTAATTATCGCTATTGTAATCGCTAAACCTTTAGAATTAAAGATCTTTGAAAAAGAGATCAATCAAGTATTATTAGAGCAAAAAAATGATTTAACTCTAGCTAACAAAGATCAAATTGCACAACAGTACACACCAAAAATTGAAACTTTAAATAACGATATAAAAGCCTTACAAAAACAAATCGATACTAAAGAAACCGAAGTTAATGATTTGTATGCAACTTATATCGCTGAAGCCGAAGGTCGTGAAGGCACTCTATTATTAGGTAAAGGGCCTGTATATAAAGAAAAACGAGAAAAGCATGATGCGGCATTAGCCGAATTACAGCAATTAAAAGCTGATAATAAAGAAAAGATTACTACAACCGAAACTCAAATTGCACAACTTGAAATCGAGTACGAAACCCAAGTTACCAGCTCTCAACCCATAATTGATAATTTTGATGGTTTAATGGCACGTGTTAATGCTTTAAGCGAATTGCCTTGGCTACCATCCTTTTTTATATTTCTATTATTTTTGGCTATAGAAACCTCTCCAATATTTGCGAAGCTTATATCCCCAAAGGGAGAATACGATATTAAATTAATGGATAGTGAGTCTGAATTAAAAACATGGGCACAACAAAATTCTTATCAAAGAAACGTCTTATTAAATGCTGACAATACTATTAATGACCGTGTTTATGGTGATATTTCTACAGAAGAAGAGCTTTACGCTTACAAGAAAAAAATAGCACGTGAGCTTATGCAAAAACAACAGGAAGCATTTTACAAAAAGCAGACTGGATTTTTATAATTAAGTTGAAACCATAAATACAATAGTTAAAATTATCGGAAAAACAGTTTTTTAATTGTTCATAAGTTTGGCTTACATATTATGTTAATTATTCTTATTTTTAACGCTCTTGTTTATACAGAATAAAACACTTTATGTACTTAATTTTTGATACTGAAACTACAGGCTTACCAAAGCGTTGGAATGCTCCAATAAGTGATACCGATAATTGGCCTCGTTGCATTCAAATAGCCTGGCAGCTTCATGATGTATTTGGAAATTTAATCGAACATCAAGATTATTTAGTACAGCCTGAAGGGTTTAACATTCCTTATGATGCAGAAAAGATTCATGGCATTTCTACTGAATTAGCACAAGAACAAGGCATCACTTTACCAGAAGTTTTAGAAAAATTTAATGACGCATTAAGTAAAACCAAATTTATTGTTGGGCAAAATGTTGGTTTTGATGTCAACATTATGGGTTGTGAATTTTTTAGAGAAGACATTGCCAACCAACTTCAGGAATTCCCGGTATTAGATACTTGTACCGAACATACAGCATCTTTATGCAAGCTTTCTGGCGGACGTTACGGAAAATTTAAACTCCCTACACTTACAGAATTATACCAGTTTTTATTTAATAATACCTTTAACGAAGCACATAATGCCACTGCAGATGTTGAAGCCACAACACGTTGCTTTTTTGAATTGATTCGAAGAGAAGAATTTACTAAAGAAGAGTTGGATGTTCAACCTGATTATTTTAAAAATTTCTCTGAAGCTAATCCAAAAGAGATACAGCTTATTGAATTAAACCATATTAACCTAAAGAAAGAAAGTGAAAAGATAAATGCAAGGCTTCAAAAAGAACAAACAAGCGATATTACTGTTGATGAAATAAATGAAAATATTTCAGAATTAGCAGATACAAATTTTGTGCATTTACATAACCATTCACAATTTTCAGTATTACAGTCAACCATTAGAATTAAAGATTTAGTTTCTGCAGCTGCAAAACAACATATGCCAGCAGTTGCGCTTACAGATCATGCCAATATGATGGGAGCCTTTCATTTTGTAAAAGAAATAAATAATCATAACAAAGCTGTTAAAACTGAAAATGCAAAGGCTCTTGAAAAAGGAGAAGCCACCATTTTAAAAGAAATTACACCAATTTTAGGCTGTGAATTTTTTGTTTGTGAAAACCATTTAGATAAAACCCATAAAGACAATGGATACCAAATCGTTTTATTAGCAAAAAATAAAAAAGGGTATCATAATTTAGCAAAACTGTCTTCTCTGGCTTATACCGAAGGGTTTTATTATGTCCCTCGAATTGATAAAAAACTAATCGTACAATATAAAGAAGATCTTATTGTACTCACAGGAAATTTATATGGTGAAGTGCCAAGTAAGGTATTAAATATTGGAGAAAAACAAGCTCTGGAAGCTCTACTTTGGTGGAAGGAACAATTTAGCAATGATATGTATATCGAGCTAATGCGGCACAATCAAGAAGATGAAAATCGTATTAATCCTACTTTAATAAAGTTTTCAAAAGAACACCATATTAAACTTATCGCAACAAATAATACTTATTATGTAACCCAGGAAGATGCGAATGCACATGATATCTTATTATGTGTAAAGGATGGAGAAAAACAAGCAACACCAATTGGTCGAGGTCGTGGTTATCGTTATGGTTTGCCAAACCAAGAGTATTATTTTAAGTCTTCAGAAGAGATGAAAACACTCTTTAAAGATATTCCTGAAGCTATTACTAACATTCAGGAAATTGTAGATAAAGTTGAGTCTTTTCAGTTGGCAAGAGAGGTGTTGCTTCCAAGATTTGATATCCCAAAAGACTTTGAAAACGAGGATTCTTATTTAAAGCATTTAACTTACCAAGGTGCAAAAAAACGCTATGGAAATATTACTCCTGACCTAAAAGAACGTATCGATTTTGAGTTGGATGTTATAAAAAACACAGGATATCCAGGCTATTTTTTAATTGTAGAAGATTTTATTCGAGAAGCAAGAAACATGAATGTCTCTGTTGGCCCGGGACGCGGTTCGGCAGCAGGTTCTGTGGTCGCTTATTGCCTTTGGATTACCAATATAGATCCTATAAAATACGATTTGCTGTTTGAGCGTTTTTTGAACCCTGATCGTGTGAGTATGCCAGATATTGATATCGATTTTGATGATGAAGGCCGAGGTAAAGTCATGGATTATGTAATTAATAAATACGGAAGTAATCAAGTAGCGCAAATAATTACCTACGGAACAATGGCTGCAAAATCCTCTATTCGGGATACAGCTCGTGTACTTGATTTACCATTGAATGAAGCCGATAGAATTGCGAAATTAATCCCGACGATGTCTAAACTCAATAAAATTTTTGGGTTAGATGAAAAAGAGTTACGCTCTAAATTTAGAGCCGAAGATTTAGACAAAGTAAATCAGCTTTTAAATATTGCCGACGGTGAAGATATGGAAGCTGAAACCATAAATCAGGCAAGAAAACTTGAAGGCTCATTACGCAACACAGGAATTCATGCTTGTGGAGTTATTATTACTCCAGACGATATTACCAATTTTGTACCTGTAGCAACTGCTAAAGATTCCGATTTGTACGTCACACAATTTGATAACTCTGTAGTGGAAGATGCCGGGCTACTTAAAATGGATTTCCTTGGACTAAAAACATTAACCTTAATCAAGGATACCGTAAAAATTGTAAAAGCAAAGCATGATATTCAGCTCGATCCCGATAACTTCCCTTTAGATGACCAAAAGACGTTTGAGTTGTTTCAAAAAGGAGAAACTGTAGGCATTTTTCAATACGAATCTGCCGGAATGCAAAAGCATTTAAAAGATTTAAAACCTTCCGTTTTCGACGATCTTATTGCTATGAATGCTTTGTATCGTCCCGGGCCAATGGAATATATTCCGAGTTTTATTAAAAGAAAACATGGCGACGAAGACATCGTTTACGACCTTCCCGTTATGGAAGACAGTCTTAAAGAAACCTATGGTATTACGGTCTATCAAGAGCAAGTAATGTTACTCTCTCAAAAGTTGGCTAATTTCTCTAAAGGTGATGCCGATGTTTTGCGTAAAGCCATGGGGAAAAAGATTTTTGCCTTACTTGAAAAACTAAAACCACAGTTTTTAGATGGAGGAGAATCTAATGGACATCCGAGAGAAATTTTAGAAAAAATCTGGAAAGATTGGGAAGCCTTTGCAAGTTACGCGTTTAATAAATCGCATTCTACCTGTTATGCTTGGATTGCATATCAAACGGCTTTTCTAAAAGCGCATTATCCAGCAGAATATATGGCTGCAGTATTGTCTAATAATATGAACGATATAAAATCGGTTACCTTCTTTATGGAAGAATGTAAACGTATGCGATTAAATGTACTTGGGCCAGATGTAAATGAATCGTATTACAAATTCTCTGTTAATAAAGACAATGCTGTTCGTTTTGGGATGGGAGCCATAAAAGGTGTTGGTCATGGCGCAGTAAAAACCATAGTTAACAATCGAAAAAAAGATGGGAACTATAACTCTATTTTCGATTTAACCAAACGCATAGATTTGCGAGCAGCCAATAAAAAGGCCTTTGAAAATTTAGCTCTTGCAGGAGGATTTGATTGTTTTACTAACACACATCGTGCACAATATTTTCTTAAGGAAGGTGATGACATTACGTTCTTAGAAAAGGCCATTCGTTATGGTAGCAAACACCAGGAAAACGAAAATTCTGCACAAGTAAGCTTGTTTGGTGCTACCAGTGAAGTTCAAATAGCCGAACCACAAGTGCCTCCTTGTGAAGAATGGGGAACTATGGAGAAATTAGCTCAAGAAAAGGAAGTCGTAGGCATTTACATTTCAGGACATCCTCTTGATGATTTTAAAACCGAGATGAATACATTTTGCAATGCTACAGTTGCCTTATTTAACAATTTAGAAACTTTTATAAATAGAGAGCTCACCTTTGGTGGTGTGGTTACAGATGTACAACATCGAATTAGCAGGCAAGGTAAAGGCTGGGCATTATTTACTGTAGATGATTATACCGACAGTTTTGAATTTAGAATTTTTGGTGAAGAGTATTTAAAATTTAGACACTTTTTAATGAAGAATAACTTTATTTATGTTAGAGCTTTTGTAAGAGATGGTTGGGTAAATCGAGATACAGGTAAAAAAGGCGAACCACGACTACAATTTAATAGTTTTCAGTTGTTACATGATGTTATGGATACGATGGCTAAAAAGATTTCTATACAATTAAATATAAACGATTTAAAAGAAGAAAGAATTAGGACTATAAAAGAGTTATTACATACGCATAAAGGTAATCATTCTTTAAATTTTGTGGTTTACGATAATGACGAGAAAATAAAACTACAAATGCTGAGTCGAAAACAAAAAGTAAAAATCTCACAAGAATTGTTGGATGAATTGACTCTTGAAGATGTGCATTTTAAGTTGAATTGACTTTTTGTCATTAAGAGCTACTCTTATCCAAATAATCTCCCAAATTCTTCAATGAATCATCCCAAAATTGTTCATAGAACTTTAACCATCTATTAATTTCCTTTAAAGGTTTTGCATTGGCATTACAATAGCGCTCTCGTCCTTGAGCATCTATATAGACTAATCCTGCTTCTTCCAGTGTTTTAATATGTTTGGTAACGCCTTGTCGGCTAATTTCAAACCGATTAGATATTTGCGTTATAGACAATGCAGTAGTCGCAAGAACCAAAGCGTGAAAAATTTCACGCCTTGTTGGGTCTGCTATGGCCTTAAATAGTTTGGTGATTTTATCCTGCATAAACATGTTCTTTTAAATAGGTTGACAAGCCGTTAATACAATTGTCCCATCCACCATTAAAACTTTCAAACATGGCAATGGCAGTTTCTCCTGTATAATTAGAAATTTCCGAATGCTCTAAATAGAGTTTTGTCCTACCTTCTATTGATTCTAATTTCCAAGATACCGTAGTTGTTCCCGGTGTATCCTTTACAATCCAAGTATAAACCAATGTATAAGGATTGGCAGAGATCACCTCTCCTACTATAGGAACACAATTTTCTCCAGTAGAATTAAAAATGTATTGATAACCTTTTTCAGCTTTAAAATCAGCTTCAAGAAACCAGGCAGAAATTTCTTTAGCGTCTGTAATGGCTTTCCAAACAGCATCGATAGGATGATTAAACATTTGTTCTTTTTTAATTACATCTTTCATAATAGTATGTTTTAAATTAATATGCAACTATTTG
>JAGLKH010000377.1 GCA_023141985.1 Flavobacteriaceae bacterium
TAGCCATAGTTCTGGAGAAGATTGCAAGTTTATTAACCTAATAATTCATAATAATCCAGGATCTGGATTTGGCTCTTGGAAACGTACTGGAGGAACAATTATTGATGGTTGTATAATTTATAACAATGGCTATTTCTCAACTAAAAGAGGAAGTGGTGTAGGTATTTATATTCAAAACGAAAGCAATAAAACGCGAGTAATTACTAATAACATTATTTTTAATAATTATTATAAAGGCATCGAAGTTTGGTCTGATAACGGAAAAGCTACAAGCGAGTATGTTAAAAATATTACCTTAGATAATAATGTATTTTTTAATAGTGGTTTAGTTTCAGGAACATTTAGAGATAATTTAATTATTGCAACTAACGATAAAAATGGAATTAATATAGCAAAGAATATAACTGTTAAAAACAACATTTTTTACCATAATACTAAGCTTTCTAAAACTATTGAAAACAACAATGCTTCGTCACTTACTTTAGGATTTAATGAAAAAGCTCCAATAGAAAACATTAAAGTTTTTAATAATATTATTATTGGTAGAAAAGATGCTATCCGAATATTAGATGTCAAGTCTTTATCCTTTAAAAACAATATAGTTTATAGTGGTTATGTTCGTTTTAGAGAATCAGTAACAAAACACATAAATGATAAGAATTGGAAGTTTTCAAATAACACATACTATACAAGAAATAATAAGCCTATTCGAGTTCAGGGAATTAGAGATTATACCATTGCACAATGGAATTCCAAATATGGATTAGAAACGCAAACTACATATAAGAATTTCAAAGAATTCAACATAAAAAACGTTTTGAATATTACCAAAAACGAGTATAAAGATAATAACTATAGAGTAGTGTTATTTAATAGAGAAGGTAAAGATGTAGTTGTAGATTTTTCAAAATTTAATATTCCTAAAGGAAGTACTTATACTATAGTTGATGTTGAAAATCGTAAAAGTGTAGTAAAATCGGGAAAAATTAATAAAGATGAAAAAATTGTATTTCCTATGAATCCTGAAGGTTTTGAGCAACCTCTACATAATACAAAAGCACAAAAAACATTAGATAACTTTGGTGTTTATATTATAGAATTCAAATTGAAAAAGAGATCTTTTTTTGAGCGTTTGTTTAATTGGTAATGTTAGTTCTTTCTTTGCACAACTTCAAACACTTTATTTTCATCACATTTAAGCGTTTTGCTTGGGTATTTTAAAAGCAAAGCATAATCGTGAGTAGCCATTAATATCGTGTGTCCTTTTTTATTTAATTCCTGTAACACTTCCATAACCTCTATACTTGTTTGAGGGTCAAGGTTTCCTGTAGGCTCGTCTGCAAGTATAAGTTCCGGATCATTTAATAAAGCTCTTGCTATTGCTATACGCTGTTGCTCACCTCCTGAGAGTTCGTAGGGAAATTTAAAGCCTTTGGTTTTCATGCCTACTCTTTCAAGCACCTCTTCTACCTTAGTATTTATATTTTCTTTATCTGTCCAACCGGTAGCTTTTAGAACAAATTCTAAATTACCATTAACAGTTCTGTCGTTTAGCAGTTTAAAATCCTGAAAAACAATACCTAATTTTCGTCTTAAAAAAGGGATGTCTTTCTCTTGAAGGGTTTTTAAATCAAAACCAACTATATAACCTTCTCCATCTGTGAGTTCCAAATCGGCATAAAGGGTTTTCATAAAACTACTTTTTCCGGTACCTGTTTTACCAATAAGATATACAAAATCACCTTTTTCCATTTCCACATTAACATCAGTCAATACCAAACTATCACCTTGATAAATGGAAACATTTTTTAAATGCAAAACAGTATTAGACATATTTTTTATGAAAATTTAAGAGTTGTAAATGTATTACTAAAAAGTTTAAAGTTCAAAAAGTTTAAAGTTTAAAGTTCTGCTGTAAACTGTGTACTGAAAACTGAAGACTGAATTTTTAATAACTCGGTTTATAATTATAACAAATTTATAACGTTATAAAAACGATATATTGATACTTTTGATGTGGAAAATCAACAATCATTGATTATTTACTATTTTAAAACAAGTAATATATATTAAAAACCAAATCAGTCAATGACTGTTTGATTATCAACAAAAAACGAAACCGACATGATTAAAATAATTATTACCTAGTATTTAATAATTATTTTAATTCATCAAAGGTTACATCTGCCAACTATAAAAAATAATAAATATCAGATGAATTTAATGACAAAAAAAAAGTTATTAGGAGTTGCATTAGTAATTCTATGCAATTACTATGTTTTTTCACAACAATCTGCTGCATATACAAGCGAATTAGTAGAATATCAAAAAGCACTTTCTTTATATAACAGTAAACAATATCTCGCAGCACAATCTTTATTCGA
>JAGLKH010000378.1 GCA_023141985.1 Flavobacteriaceae bacterium
CAAAATGCAGATGATTTAATAGAGCAATTTGTAAAAGAATATCCAACAAGTACGAAACGTAATACTGCGTTTATGGATGTAGCAGATTATTATTTTGAAAATTCACGATATTCTTATGCCCGTAAATGGTACGATAAAGTAGATGAAGACGCTTTGGCAAGAAAAGAACGAGAGAAATTCAACTTTAATTATGGGTACAGCTTTTATGCAACTAATAATAATCAAGGAGCCAAAAAATATTTATCACGTGTAGAAAATTCTGAAAAGTATGGCTCTCAAGCCAAATATTATATTGGATTTATGGCTTATGAAGGCGATGATTATGATAAAGCTTCAGAGTATTTTGATCAGCTAAGCGATAATGAAAAATACAAAGGCGATTTGTCTTATTATCAAGCAGATTTAAATTTTAAACTTGGCAATTTTGAAAAAGCCATTGAACTTGCCAAAGAACAGTTGCCAACAAGTGATGATAAAGAAGTATCAGAGTTATCTAAAATTATTGGTGAAAGTTATTTCAATCTAAAACAATATGAAGAGGCTATTCCTTATTTAGCAGAATATAAAGGTAAACGAGGACGATGGAACAATACAGACTATTACCAATTAGGTTATGCGTATTATAAGCAAAGTGAGTTTGAAAAGGCCATTTCCGAATTCAATAAAATTATAGATGGTAATAATTCGGTCGCTCAAAACGCATATTATCATTTAGGAGAGAGCTATATCAACCTTGAGAAAAAGCAAGAAGCCTTAAATGCATTTCGTAATGCTTCGCAAATGGATTACGATTTAAAAATTCAGGAAGATGCCTGGTTAAATTATGCGAAAATAAGTTACGAAATAGGAAATCCGTATCAGTCAGTTCCACAAGTATTAGCGGCTTATCTCGATAAGTATCCTAAAACAAGCTATAAAGAGGAAATAGAAACCTTGTTGATAGACTCTTATATTACTTCAAAAAACTATAAAGAGGCCTTAAAACTATTAGAAGGTAGAAAGAGTTTTGAAAATAAAGTAGCGTATCAAAAAGTTGCATTTTATAGAGGAATAGAATTATATAATGAGAATAAATATCTTGAAGCAGAATCCTATTTTGATAAATCATTAAAAGAACCAAGAGATGATAAATATACAGCAAGAGCAACATTTTGGAAAGCAGAAACCGATTATAATCTCACAAATTACGATGATGCTTTAATCGGCTTTAAACAGTTTCAAGGAAATAGCCAAGCGGCTTCTACTAAAGAAATTAAAAATATAGATTATAATTTAGGCTATACTTATTTCAAACAAAAAAATTATGTTAAGGCTACTGAATATTTTCAAAATTATATTTCTAAAATTTCAGAAGATGAAGTTAGATTAAACGATGCATATTTAAGACTTGGAGATGGTTATTTTGTGTCTAGCGATTATAATAATGCTATAAATGCATATCAAAAAGCTATCAACATTAATGAAATTGAATCGGATTACGCATTCTTTCAAAAAGCAATAAGCTATGGTTATATTGGCAAAGGCGCAACAAAAATTGCAGATCTAAACGAATTTATAGATACCTATACAAAATCTTCTTTAAGAGATGACGCCTTGTATGAACTTGGAAATTCATATGTAAAGAACAATGAAGTAGATAAAGCCATACAAATGTATAACCGTTTAAATACAGAATATAAATCGAGTCAGTACATTTCAAAATCGTTATTAAGGCAAGGACTTGTATATTATAATTCTGGTAATGACGAACAAGCCTTAATTAAATTTAAAACGGTTGCCAATAAATATCCTGGGTCTCCAGAAGCCGTTCAAGCAGTAGCTTCAGCAAGATTGATCTATATAGATTTAGGTAGAGTGGATGAGTATGCATCTTGGGTTAGAACATTAGATTATGTAGATGTTACAGATGCAGATTTAGATAATGCTACTTACCAGGCAGCCGAAAAACAATATTTAGCAAATAACAATAAAGCCATTAAATTATTTAATGCCTATTTAAACGAATTTCCAAATGGCTTACACGCTTTACAATCTCATTTTTATCTCGCTCAATTATATTTCAAAGACGATTTAAAAGACAATGCATTACCTCATTATAGTTATGTTGTTAATAGACCAAATGGCGAATATACTGAGTTAGCCTTAACACGTTTATCGGAGATTTATTTAAATGAAAAAGATTGGATAACAGCAATTCCAATTTTAGAACGTTTGGAAGTTGAAGCAGATTTTCCTCAAAATATCATTTTCGCACAATCTAATTTAATGAAAGCCAATTACCAGTTAGAACAATATCAACATGCTGTTACTTATGCCGAAAAGGTGTTGTCTAGTTCAAAAGTAGATAATAATATAAAAAGTGATGCTCATATAATTATAGCACGATCTGCTGTAAAAACTGGAGATGAAGAAAGAGCTAAAGAAGCTTATGCGCAAGTAGAACGTATAGCATCAGGACAATTGGCAGCCGAAGCTTTATACTTTAATGCTTACTTTAAAAATAAAGAAGGAAAATATAAATCTTCTAATATATCGGTTCAAAAATTGGCAAAGGATTATTCAGGTTACAAATATTATGGAGCAAAAGGATTAGTGCTAATGGCAAAGAATTTCTATGCTTTAGAGGATGCTTTCCAAGCGACTTATATTTTAGAAAGTGTCATTCAAAATTTTACAGAGTTTGATGATGTAGTAGATGATGCCCGAACTGAACTAAAAACAATAAAAGCAGAACAAGCCAAAACTAATTCTTCTGTTGAAACCGAAGAGGGGAATTAATTAGTTCGCAGTATTCAGTTTGCAGTAATCAGTATAATAGTTAAGTGATGAAAGTATTAATTATAAAGAATAGAAGTGAAAACAAATTTCCGATAAAGTCGGAATAAAACCTTTTCAGCAGAATATGAAAATTAAATCGTTAAAAATTTTTGAAGCCTTGGAAAAAAATTTAGATTTTATTTTCGGTTTTCAGAATGAAAAATTCCTATGGAAAAGGAGTCTTTTTTTAATTCTTTTTTGGACGAGTAAAAAAGAAATAAGAACAAAATAAAAACATAAATCAAAAGAATGCTAAAGCAAATTCAAAATATAATCATAGTAATACTCGTGTTTAGTGTAACACAAGCGTTTGCTCAAAACAGGAAGCAAACCAACGATACTATAAATACAGAAGTTGTAAATGTTGTAAAACCTTATACGCCTAAAATCTCTGATGCTTTCAAAGTAAAGGAAACTCCATCTTTGGATGATGAGATAACAGCTACAAAAAAAGAAATTAAGTATAACATATTTTCAATTCCAGTAGCTTCAACTTTTACACCTTCAAAAGGAAAAGCCGCAGATGTGGATAAAGCAAAAAAGGTAAAATTATACGACAATTATGCGTCAATAGGTGTTGGAAGTTATACAAGTATTTTAGGAGAAGTGTATTTAAATCATGCTATTAACCGAAGTGAAAGTGTTGGAGGTTACGTAAGTCATCATTCATCGCAAGGAGGTATAGATAATGTGTTATTAGATGATGATTTTTCTAACACTAAAATTAATGTTAATTATGCAAGAATGCTAAGAGATTATTCTTGGAATGTAGATGCGGGTTACCAACACCAGGTTTTTAATTGGTACGGATTGCCTCAACCTTTGTTTGATCAAGTTGCAGCAAATAATATAGACCCACAGCACAAATTTTTTACATTCGATTTTGGTGGAGAAATTAAGTTTGATAATAAAATAATTAATAGCGGAAGTATGCGCTTTAGACGTTTTGCCGACGATTTAGATTCAGGAGAAAATAGATTTGTGGTTAAAACAAATTTTGATATTCCGGTAAAGGATAAAAAAATAAATACTACCATTAAATTAGATTATCTTGGAGGTACTTTCGATAGAAGTTTTTTTGGCGATAGCGAATTTAAATATGGTAATTTTCAAGTAGGAGTAATACCAAGTTATCAAATAATAGAAGACGATCTCACATTAAATTTAGGAGTTTCTGCCTATTATTTAAATGATATCGAAGGCGGAAAAAATAAATTCTTTATTTATCCTAAAGTTACGG
>JAGLKH010000379.1 GCA_023141985.1 Flavobacteriaceae bacterium
TATTTATGGATTATCAAATCGATAAACATTGGTTTGCAGGAGCAAACTTATATTATACAGGAGAGCGTAAAGACCAGCTGGATATTGTTGATCCTTTGATTGCAATAACACCAAGCACTATAATTTTAGAAAGTTATTTTGATGCAAATGCACATTTGGGTTATCGTATTAACGACAGATGGACTGCATATGTTAAAGCCAATAATATTGCAAATCAAGATTATCAACGTTGGTTAAATTACCCGGTTCAAGGCATTCAGTTTTTAGCAGGAATTACGTATAAGTTTGATTTCTAACACTTTTGTTATCCTGAACTTGTTTCAGGATCTCATAAAGCATCCTAAATCATTATTTGTGTTATCCTGAACTTTTACACTGAGCTTGTCGAAGTGTGTTTCAGGATTTCATAAAGCATTCTAAATTATTGTGTCATCCTGAATTTATTTCAGGATCTTATCATATTTAACGAAATAGTGTTCAATGTTGAACGCTTTTCTTATTTTTACGGAATGTCGGGTCGAGCATACTCAAGACCTTATTAATAAAAAACCAATCATGCAAAAATTAGCCATGCTTTTAATAGCCTTAATCGTTGTAAGCTGTTCTAAAAAAGAACAAGCCGATTTTATCGTAACTAATGCCAATATCTATACTGTAAATGACAATTTTGAAACTGCCCAAGCTTTTGCAGTTAAAGATGGAAAGTTTTTAGAAGTAGGTTCATCAGAAGATATTTTATCTAAATATGAAGCTTCAAAAGTTGAAGATGCAAATGGTCAAACCATTGTACCAGGATTTATTGATGCACATTGTCATTTTTTAGGATTAGGGTTTAATCAGCAAGCAGTAGATCTGGTTGGTACTACAAGTTTTGAAGAAGTTGTGCAACGCGTTATTGATTTTCAAAATAAAAGCGATTTAAAATTTATTAGTGGTAGAGGTTGGGATCAAAATGATTGGGACATAAAAAAGTTTCCAAGTAATAAACTTTTGAATGGATTATTTCCAAATACACCTATTGTTTTAACTCGAATTGATGGCCATGCTATTTTATGTAATCAAGCAGCTCTAGATTTAGGTAATGTAACTATTAATAGTAAGATTGATGGAGGAGAAGTAGTTATTGAAAATGGAGAACTTACAGGAGTTTTGATAGATAATGCTGAAAGTTTAGTTCTAAACTATTGGCCAGAAGTCACCAATGAAGATATAGTCAATGCCTTACTTGCTGCACAGAAGATTTGTTTTAGTTATGGCTTAACTACAGTTGATGATGCAGGATTGAGTATTGATGCTATTGAATTGGTAGATAGCTTACAACAATCTGGCGATTTAAAAATTCGTGTTTATGCAATGGCATCAGCTAGTAAAAAGAATTTGGATTATTTCATAGAAAAAGGAATCATTAAAACAGATAGACTTAATGTGCGTTCGTTCAAGTTTTATGCAGATGGAGCCTTGGGTTCACGAGGAGCAATGATGAGAGAACCATATAGTGATAAACCTGGACATTATGGATTAATGGTTAATGATATTGCTACTTTAGAGGAAACTGCACAACGGATTGCAAATTCAGAATTTCAAATGAATACACATGCCATTGGAGATTCTGCTAATCATGCTGTTTTGCAAACCTATAAAAAAGCATTGCAAGGAAAACCTGGTAGGCGTTGGAGGGTAGAGCATGCTCAAATTATTTCTCCGGAAGATTTTGACTTATTTGATGATATTATTCCATCTGTTCAACCAACACATGCCACAAGTGATATGTATTGGGCTGAAGATCGTGTTGGGGCAGAACGCATAAAAGGTGGCTACGCATTTAAAGACTTATTAAACCAATATGGAAAAGTGGCTTTAGGAACCGATTTCCCTGTAGAGCATGTAAGTCCGTTTTACACCTTTTATGCAGCAGTAGCAAGACAAGATTTAAAAGGATATCCAGAAGGGGGCTACCAAATGGAGAATGCTCTTACAAGAGAAGAAACATTAAAAGGGATGACCATTTGGGCAGCCTATTCTAATTTTGAAGAACATGAAAAAGGAAGTATTGAAACTGGAAAGTTTGCCGATTTTATTATCCTTGATAAGAATATCATGGAAGTTGAAGCTTCAGAGATTCCAAATATTAAGGTGATAAAAACTTTTGTGGATGGTGTTAAACAATAGTTTTTAATAAACACTTCTTTGTGAGACTTTGCGTT
>JAGLKH010000038.1 GCA_023141985.1 Flavobacteriaceae bacterium
TGTTAAACAATTGTTAGCTAAGCGTTCTTTTATTGCCATTGGAGAAATTGGTATAGACCTTTATTGGGATAAGTCAACACTTAAAATTCAACAAGAGGCTTTCCGAACTCAAATAAAATTGGCAAAGCAATATAAATTGCCAATAGTAATACACTGTAGAGAATCTTTTAATGAGATATTTGAGATTTTAGAAAAAGAAAAGGGCGAAGATCTATTCGGAATTTTTCATTGTTTCACAGGAACTTTAGAGCAAGCACAACAAGCCATTTCATATAATATGAAGCTTGGCATTGGAGGAGTAGTTACTTTTAAAAACGGAAAAATTGATCAGTTTCTAAATCAAATCGACTTAAAACATATAGTTTTAGAAACCGATTCGCCATATTTATCACCAACACCTTACAGAGGCCAACGTAATGAGAGTAGTTATATAATTAAGATATTAGATAAATTATCAGAAATATATAAGCTTCCACAAGAAAAAATTGCTGAAATTACTACAGCAAACTCAAAAGAAATTTTTAAAGCCTAAAATGAAAAAACCAAACATACTTTTAATATATACAGGTGGAACTATTGGGATGATAAAAGACCCGGAAACAGGAATATTGTGTTCTTTTGATTTTGATCATTTATTAATAAAGATCCCGGAACTTAAGCTTTTAGATTGTACTATAGATACTGTATCGTTTGAGACACCGATTGATTCTTCGAACATGAATCCAAAGTATTGGATTCAAATAGCCGAAATCATTGAAAAAAATTACAACTCCTGTGATGGTTTTGTGATTTTACATGGTAGTGACACTATGAGTTATTCAGCTTCCGCTTTAAGTTTTATGTTAGAAAATTTATCCAAACCCGTAATTTTTACTGGATCACAGCTACCTATAGGAGATTTAAGAACTGATGCTAAAGAGAATTTAATTACATCTATCCAGGTTGCAGCATTGCAAGAGGAAAACAAACCAATAATAAAGGAAGTAGGGTTATATTTTGAATATAAATTGTATAGAGGTAATCGTACAACAAAAATAAATGCAGAGCATTTTGAAGCATTTGCATCTTTAAATTATCCTGATTTAGCTGAATCTGGAGTGCATTTAAAAATAAATTATCCGTATTTACTTAAATCAGATAGCACAAAAACTTTAGCGGTAAAGAAAAAACTTGACACTGATATTGCTTTAGTAAAATTATTTCCGGGAATTACACAATCTTTATTACAGAGTATTTTTAACACCCCTAATCTAAAAGGAATTATTTTAGAAACTTATGGTGCAGGGAATTGCACTACAGAAAGTTGGTTTATTACATTATTAAGAGAAACAATTTTAAAAGGGGTACATATTATTAATGTTACACAATGTTCTGGGGGAAGTGTTATGATGGGTCAATATGAAACAAGTACATTGTTAAAAAAGATTGGTGTTATCTCTGGCAAAGACATGACTACAGAAGCTGCAGTTACAAAACTGATGTATTTATTAAGTGAGAAATTATCTTCAAAAGATTTTAAAACTCTTTTTCAAACTTCGCTACGAGGAGAAATTTCTTAAAATTAACAAACAAAGTTTTATGGTTTAAACTTTTTTTTGTTATTTAATCCGCTGTAAAAAAGATGAAATTTTTAGAGAGGTGGCCGAGTGGTCGAAGGCGCACGCCTGGAAAGTGTG
>JAGLKH010000380.1 GCA_023141985.1 Flavobacteriaceae bacterium
CCTTGACCGAGTGCTGTGTCGGTTTTGTTTTTAATTCTCCTGCTGCAGACAAATATGGTATAAGTGTTAAATGCACAACGATTACATTGTGTTCTCCCAAATCCCATTTTAATTGTCTTACAGCTTCTATATATGGCAAGGATTCTATATCTCCAACAGTGCCTCCAATTTCTGTGATTACAATGTCGTAATCGCCAGATTTACCTAAAATTTGAATGCGCCTTTTAATTTCGTCGGTAATATGTGGAATGACTTGTACTGTTTTTCCTAAAAATTCGCCTCTTCTTTCTTTTTCAATGACACTTTGATAAATACGTCCCGTTGTAACGTTATTAGCTTGAGAGGTAGGTACATTTAAAAAGCGCTCGTAATGACCCAAATCTAAATCGGTTTCGGCTCCATCGTTGGTAACATAACACTCTCCATGCTCGTAAGGGTTTAACGTTCCCGGATCTACATTAATATATGGATCTAGTTTTTGAATCGTTACGCGATAGCCTTGAGCTTGCAGAAGTTTTGCCAGAGAGGCTGCAATAATGCCTTTACCGAGTGATGAAGTTACTCCTCCTGTAACAAAAATATATTTAGTTGTAGTCGTCATGTTGCGCTTATAAACGCGGACAAATTTACAAATAAGAATTGAAACTTTTTTAATTATCACCAATTAGTTTGGTGTTTGGTATTTACTTCCTGTGTGTTTTTGTAATACAAAAAAACTTGATATCATGAGAAAAACAGCTATCTTCGTTAAACAGTCGTATAATTGAGAATTATACTCTAATTATCTAAATATTATTCATAGTTTATTATGAGAAAGGCTGCCAAATCAGACATGAATTTAGTTGTAAATATTATTACAGAAACATTCTATAAGAATCCTGGAGTAAATTGGTTGATAAAAAAAAGAGGTACTCGAAAAAAAAAGATACGCAAATTAGCGCAATATGCTTACATTAAATCTTATATGCGTGATGGTGTATACATCTCTTCGAACGGAAAAGGAGTTGCTCTTTGCTATAAGTTTAATAGCTATAAATTTTCATTTACAGAACTTTGGTATGAATTAAGGTTTGCTTTAACTGCTATTAAAATTTCAAGATTGATAAAAGTATTAAAACGTGAAGCACGTCGATGTAGTATAAGGCCAAAATCTGGGGAGTATTATTATTTTTGGTTTTTAGGAGTTTTACCTGAAGGCAAAGGAGCTGGTTTTGAATTAAATAATGCTATTTTTGAAAAGGCATCAAAAGATAATCTTCCAATATATTTAGAAACAACTATTGAGCGAAATAAAAAAATTTATGAACGAATTGGTTATAAAGAATACCACTACTGGGAAGATAAAAAAGAAGATATAACATTTTGGTTTTTAAAATGGATCCCTTCTACCGCAAAAACAATATAAAAAATGAGCAATGATATTTTAGACAACTTATATGTGAATAAAGGGGCATTCAGTGAGATTATTGAAAATGGTCACGGCTATATCACCTTTCCAAAGTTGAAAGGGCCTCTAGGCCCAAGAATGAAATTTAACGGAAAAGAAAAAATTGTATGGAGTCTTAATGATTACCTTGGATTAGCTAACCATCCAGAGGTTTTAAAAACTGATGCAAATGCTGCCGCAAAATATTCAATGGCTTTTCCTATGGGCTCTCGAATTATGTCAGGAAATCTGGATGAGCATGAACAATTAGAGCAGCTGCTTGCTAATTTTGTTGGTAAGGAGAGTGCGATTCTTTTTAATTTTGGATATCCTGGAGTAGTCTCTTCTATTGATGCCATTCTTAATAGGCAAGATGTTGTGATTTATGATGAAGAATCACATGCCTGCATTATTGATGGCGTAAGATTACACTTAGGTAAACGTATGTCTTTTAAACATAATGATATTGATCATTTGGAACATCAGTTAAAAAAGGCTCAAAAAATCACTAAGGTTACTGGAGGTGGGATTTTAGTTATTAGTGAAGGCGTTTTTAGTATGAGCGGTAATCAGGGCAGATTAAAAGATATTGTTGCGTTAAAACCTTCATATGGATTTCGCTTTTTTGTTGATGATGCACATGGATTTGGAGTCTTAGGGAAAACTGGAGCAGGGACTGCAGAAGAACAAGGTGTTATAGATGATATCGATTTTTATTTTGCTACTTTCGCTAAATCTATGGTATCTATTGGAGCATTTTTAGCAACCAAAGAGCACGTTGTAAAATACTTATTTTATAACACTCGTTCGCAAGTTTTTGCAAAATCTCTACCAATAGTAATAACTTTAGGTGTTATTAAAAGACTTGAGCTTTTGAAACAGAATGACCAACTAAGAAAGAAAATGTGGAGTAATGCATTTAAACTTCGAGAAGGATTAATTAAATTAGGACTCTCTGTTGGAAAAGGCGAATCTCCCATTACTCCTGTTTATATGAATAGCTCGCTCGAAGAAGCAAAAAAAGTGCTGATTGATATTCGCGAAAATCATAATATTTTTTGTTCTGGTGTAGTCTACCCTGTAGTTCCTAAAGGAACAATCCTTTTTCGATTAGTGGCTACAGCAAACCACACCGATTTAGATATTGAAGAAACCTTAGATGCTTTCAGCAAAGTAGCTAAAAAGCTAAATGATGGATTCTACAAATAAGAATTGAAACTTTTTTAATTATTACCAATTAGTTTAGCGTTTTGTATTAGTTGCCTGTGTGTTTTTGTAATATAAAAAAAACTTGATCTCATGAGAAAAACAGCAATCTTCGTTAAACGGTCGTTAATTGAGAATTATACTCTAATTATCTCAATATTATTCATCGTTTATTATGAGAAAAAACAGCTACTTTCGTTTTACTACTGTTATAGTCAATTAAAACAGAGCATATCATAACATTGTGTGACATATAAAAAAGTTAAAGGATATTTACTAAATAATATGGATAATTTAATTCTTGAACATGAAATAAAAAAGAGTAGACACAATGTATTAGCTCCATATTGGGCAATAGCTCTTTTTTTACTTTTTGGTGTAGGGATATCAACAGTTTGGATTGATTTAGGAGACTTTTGGAATGGTTATGTGTTGGACATGGCTGGTCCGGCATGGAATTATATATTGTTTAGGGGGCTTTTTACTACCAAAACAGATAATGCATGGACTCGCTTTTTTACCCCAAAAAAAACATTCTTCATCTTTCTTTTTGTTTGTATTGCGATTGAAGTCATACAGTATTTCAACCTCTATGGAGCCACATATGACCCTTGGGATTTTCTCGCTTATGTTTCAATTCTTTTTCCATTATTTCTTTTGGATTCAAACCAAATAAAACAAAATTAATTTTAAAATACTATCATGAAATACAAAGTACATCGCGTAGAAGTTAAAACAGATAATATGCAGGAAAAACCAGAACAGTTTTTAACTAATCTTGATGGAGAAGTTGTCACAATAATTCCTAATGTTCGCTCAACATTTTAACATTTGGGAGCAACAGCAAAAATTGATTACATACTTGTTGTTTAAAATAAAAAATGAAAAAGCGCACTAATTTTTTCACAGATGAAAACGCATTAAGGACAATTGACACATTTCGAATTGTCTATTTGGTTACAGCAGTGTTTTGGTTTTTATTAACTGAAGCCGGTAGAAATATTTATCGCCCATTTATATATGCAAACAAAATAGACGATTATGGAATTGCAGATTCTATTGGGAATTCCGGGGGAATAATTGTTCAAATATTTTTTATGTTGGCTATATTAAACTCACCAAGAAAAAAAGTATTTAGAATAATTGGTTTTGTAGTAGTGGGTTATATCTTATATGAAATAGTGCAACCTTATTTACCCAGAGGTGTCTTTGATTGGAAAGATATTTATGGGACATTGGTTGGTGGAGTAATTGCTTTACTTTACTTTCTTTTTATCAATAATATTATTAAAAACAATAAAGTGTTATATAGGTTTAAAAAGTGAAGAAATATGCCACACAACAATAAATATGGGCATTTGGAAAATAGTGTTAAAATGAAGTATTCCAAAATACCAAACAGCCCATATTGAAAACGTTAAACGAAACTCTCTAAATTCTTATTTCGCATTTAGCTTTTTAATATTCCTAATCAGGTGTTCTAAACCGTTTCGTTCTCCGTTTATTGGAAATGACCGTTTAACAGAAACCTCGACACAAAGCATCGGGAAATCCTTTTTAAAAAAACGGATGAGCTCTCAAGTGCCAAAATTTATCAAACCATCCTATTTTAACATATAAATTTCCCGTCTATTACATTAAACCGCCCACTTATTACTTTGCCCTCCAACTATTGGTAAATAATTTTTATAATTATAAAAATTATTGCTGTCACTTCTATAAAACCTGCAAACATTATAAAATATACTGATATAACATGTTGGCAAACATTAGAACAAAATGAAAAGAGATTTTATACTTTTGCTATTCATTGGAATTAACCTTAGCCTATTTGCACAGGGTGATACTAGAAATCTCAGATTAGGACTGCTTTATACTTTAGATAATAATTTAAGTTCTGAGAGGTTTGAAGTTGGTAAATATACAGGGTATTCAGCTGAATATAACAAACCAAATTACAAAATAGGTCTTAGTATTGAGTATTTACTAAAAAATCGATTTTCCTTAAATTCAGGGTTGAATTATTCTAATAAAAATTTTACTGGGACCTATTATTGTGCTATCTGTTACTTTTCAGCACCTCCAAATCCCAAAACATTCGAATTACAGTTTATAGAAATACCTGTAAGTCTTAGGTACTATTTTCTTCCTAATAAACTGAAAATATACGCGGATATTGGACTAATTAATCAATTCGAAATAACAAATAAAATTATTGAAAAAAAATACAGTATTAGCGGAAAATTAGGATGCGGAATTGAATACAATCTAAATCCAAAACTTGCATTTCAATTGATGACAGAATATAATAAAGGACTGACAAATATGTTCAAGAAATCTGATTTTAAAATTAAAACTATTTCTTTCGGGCTTGGAATTGTAAAAAAAATATAAACTTAGGGTAAAAAAGAACTGAGTTATAATCCAAGTCATTTAGTTTTAATTCATAAACCATTTGCAACATATCAATCCTCAGCTAGCGCGAGCGTCTCGCTCGTGACCAGTACAAGTAATAAAATAGAAAAAAGTTTAAAATGAGTAGAAAATATAAATTTCATAAAACCAATAGAATTATGGAGCGATAAAATAAAAAATAAAAAAAATAGACTATATACACAACAATCCTGTAGAGTGCGGTTTTGTAACCAACCCAATAGATTGGAAATATAGTAGTGCAAGAAACTATCAAAAAGGTCAAACTGTTTTAGAAATTGATATATGACAAATGTAAGTAACATGAGTTTGTTTAATGGCACAAGCGAGACGCTTGCGCCAGCAGGGGGTTTGACACCTAAGGGAATGATTATATGGATGTTCCATGT
>JAGLKH010000381.1 GCA_023141985.1 Flavobacteriaceae bacterium
GATTTATATACAGGCACACTGGTTTTTTGCTTTATTATCCCAAAAGCTATACCTGCAAAGGCGGCAATTGCAATTTTTATAAAGTGCCTTTTGATAAAGAAAACCAACCAAACAAATGCTAAAAAGAATTTATTTAATATATTTCCTATAAATCTAAAAAAGCGATCGAATGCTCTTCCAAAAAGTTTAAATAATTGTCCTAAATCTACTTCTTCAGAGGGTTGCGATTCCGGTAAATTGTTGCTCATAATATAAATATATTAATTAAAGATTTGCTCTAATATTTTTCTTGTGATTAAATATGTTGGCCTTACACCACTTGTTCCTAATCCTCCGGAAGCTAAGGTGCTCCCAGTCTCTAAAGGGTTATCACTTGCATAATAAGCATATCTAACTTTTACGTTAGGATTAATACTGTTTCTTACTTTAGATGCAGCTTGTATTGCTTTTTGATAATGCGCTCCTTCCATTTCTAATCCAATAACATTCCATGTGGAGTCATGGAAAAACTTCAATATTTCTTTGTTTTGAAGAGATGTGCCTAAAACCGTAATCATTGCCCCTTTATAAACATCTACACCCTGGCATTCTAAATCTTCAATTTTTAATTCGTTTTTAAATGGATAATTATCTGCTGTTCCTTCAAAAATGTGCGCTGAAGGTATCATAATATCACCTTTGCCTCCTTCTAAAATCCCGGCTTTACCCATTACTGAGATAGATTCGATGTTTAAATGGGTTTTAGAAGAGTTATTCCAATATGGCTTTAAAAATTCATCAATAGTTTCATAGGCTTGTTCTCCAAAAGCATAATCCATAACGAATATAACAGGATTTTCTGAATCTTTACTCTTTTTTTGAATCTTTAAATCTGTTTTACTAAAGTCTATTTTTGAAGTGTCAAAGATTTGAACATTAATATTAGTTCCTGATTTGTCTTTGATATAAATCATGCCTTCTCGTAAAGCTTGTTGAGTTACTTTTTCTCGCAAAGTTTCACTCTTATTATTGCTTAAATCTTCGTAAACCTTAAAAATGCCCTTTTTAGCAGTTAATGTTTTAAGTGCTTTGGGAGCATGAAGAGTATTCATTACGCTATGCATATTAGCACTAATAATATGCATTGGCCGCTCTAATAAGTTGTTCTTTTGTAAAACCTCTTTAATGGTGTCTGACCAAATCTCGCCATGTATGTGGTGCCCTAAACGCTCTCTTAATACCGGGCTAAATGTTACTGTTCTTTTTGTGTTTTCTACAACTTCTTCAATGGCAAGTTTTCCTAACCAATATACAATATGTAATAAGCGTTCTGGTTGTGTTTTGGTCGCAAAAGTAGGATAGACCGAGCTTAGTTCCTCGAACGTTCTCCCCAAAATATTTGCAATATGTGTAATTGCTATTTCGCGTTCTTTTTGACTTAATTTTTTGTTAGAAAGTACTGCCTTTTCAAGTTTATCCCAATCACGCGTTGTAGCTCCTTTTTCGTTAATTAATACCCGTTCACTTATTTTGTGCGACTCAATAAATAAAAACGTTAAATGGGTTAAAATGTCGTAAATTTCCGAACGTCCTCGGGTAATTTCTATATTCATTTGTTCATCATCAATTCTAAAACAATTACGTCTTCTTTTTGGTGGTATAATGACTTCGAAATGTGACTTGCCATAGCCTTCATCACTTGTAAGGTTAATAAAACGGCACTCTTCAATCCCTTGAGGGAGCCTGTCTATAACATATAACAGCCCATCTAATTCTGCTTTTTCTTCGGCTATTGATCCATAAATTTCTGGTCTTAAAAGTAAAAGGGCTTTTCTTAGGGTTTCGCCCGAAATTCCCATGGGTTTATAAAATCCCCGGTTAAATAAATGGCGCATTGTAATGTACATTTTCTCAATGGCGCT
>JAGLKH010000382.1 GCA_023141985.1 Flavobacteriaceae bacterium
TCTTTAATTCTATCGTAATTAATTAAAAAATCTTTAGAGCGTTTATCGCTGCAATTAACTACATAAGTTAGTACATTATAACCGTGAGTTATTAAATGTCTCGCCAAAACCAAACCATCCCCTCCATTATTACCTATACCACAAAATATGTGAATTGGTACTTGTGCTCCTTGCATACGCTTATGCAACCAATTAAAGACTTCTGTGCCTGCCCGTTCCATTAAATCGGCTGAAGAAATATTTTGCCTCTCAGCAGTTATTTTATCTCCTGCATAAATTTGTTCTTTTGAAAGTATTTTCATCTTAAGATTCCAATTGTTAATTTGATATTATTTTAGCTTAAATATTAGAATATTCTAAAAAAAATATCAATTATAAAATTATGTGTAAAAAAATATCTTTAATTTTTTTATTAGAGTAAAAGTAATACATTTGACTATGTATTGCGTATAAAAATGTATAACACTAACAAAAAACATTCTTATTTTTCTTCATCTATTTTTATAGAGGGTACTACTTCTATTATTACATTTGCAACTACTATTACCCTTTTGGGTTATTAATTATATACTATTTAGCTAACATTGTAATTTATAGATAATTACGTCTTATAAGTCTCAATTAAATTATATCAAAATATAAAAATGAAAGTTTTAAAATTCGGAGGAACTTCGGTAGGATCAGCAAAAAACATCAATAAGGTCATTAGCATTTTAAAAAACTATGCTGAAAAAGATATTATTATTTGTGTAGTTTCTGCAGTAGGTGGCATTACTGATAAACTCATTGCTGTTGGTGAATTAGCTACAGCCAAAAACGAAAGTTATAATAATGCATTTGCAGCGATAAGACAAATTCATATAGATATTATTACTGAATTGATTCCGAATCAAAATGAAAGTGTTATAGCTGAGATTGAAAAAAAGTTACAAGCACTTAAAAGCTTGCTTGATGGGATCTATTTAATAAATGAAATATCTCCTAAAACAACAGATAAGTTACTAAGTTTTGGCGAGTTATTATCTTCTTTTATTATTTCGGAGACACTAAAAAGCAGGGCTGTAAATTCAGAATTAAAAAATGCCCAGGAACTTATTACAACAAATTCAAATTTTACAAAAGCAGATATTGATTACACAATTACCAATGCTAAAATTCAAGATTATTTTAATACTGCAAAGCAGCAAATTACTATACTCCCCGGATTTATTTCAAAATCTAAAAGTGGAGAAATAACAACACTTGGTCGTGGAGGTTCAGACTTTACAGCAGCGGTTATTGCTGCAGCATTAGAAGTTGATCAACTGGAGATTTGGACTGATGTAAGCGGAATGTACACCGCAAACCCAAAAATTGTTAAACAAGCATTTCCTATTAAAACATTATCGTATCAAGAAGCTATGGAATTGTCTCATTTTGGAGCTAAAGTATTATATCCTCCAACGGTACAACCTGTATTAGATTTAAACATTCCTATTGTAATTAAAAACACCCTTGACCCGAATGCAGGCGGAACACTTATTACTAAACATGTTACTAATGGTAAAAGGCCCGCTAAAGGAATTAGCAATGTAAATAATATTGCACTTCTTACGCTTCAAGGTAATGGAATGGTTGGTATTCCCGGGTTTTCAAAACGTTTATTCGAAACTTTAGCACAAGAAAAAATTAATGTTATTCTTATTACCCAGGCTTCTTCAGAGCATTCCATTTGCTTTGGAATAGATA
>JAGLKH010000383.1 GCA_023141985.1 Flavobacteriaceae bacterium
TTACAACTATTTTTCGACACATTGTATAATTCTATAATTTATTATAACAAAAACTATGTTTAATAACATACTATTATTTTCAGTTTTAATCTTATTTAATTCTTGTTTTGGTTCAACTAAAACTGTAAGCCATTCTAATGTAGAGACAAAAAAAAATGAAATAATTAAAACAGAAACTATAGTTTCAAGTGAGCCAAAAACTATTGAACTGGCAGAAGAAATTATTCCTACAGCCGAAACTTCTGAAATTTTAGAATATAGAAATGAAGAACAAGACCCTGTTTCTACAGAAATAGCAGAAGAAAAAACAGAAAAATTAGTTGATACAATTAAAGCGTTTAATCATACTTTATGGAACGATTTACTTCAAAAATATATTTCTGCAAATGGCAATGTAGACTACAAAGGATTTAAAAGCGATCATTCTACATTAAAAAATTATATCGCTACTTTAAGTGAAAACACACCAACAAAAACTTGGACTAAAGAGGACAAATTAGCCTATTGGATGAATGCATATAATGCATTAACAGTCGATTTAATCGTGCGCCATTATCCTTTAAAAAGCATTAAGGATATTGATAAACCTTGGGGACAACGTCTATGGAAATTAGGAAACAAATGGTATAATTTAGAAGAAATAGAGCATCAGATTTTACGAAAAATGAATGAGCCACGTATTCACTTCGGAATTGTTTGTGCTTCTGTATCATGTCCTAAATTACAGAATAAAGCCTTTACATCTTCTAATTTAGAGACTCAATTAACCAATGCTACAAAAGGTTTTTTAGCGGATCCTGCAAGAAATAATCTCTCCCAAAATAGCATCAAAATTTCAAAAATCTTTAAATGGTTTTCTTCCGATTTTAAAGAAAATGGTTCTTTAGTTGATTTTATAAATAAATATTCTGAAATTGTCATTTCACAAAACGCAAGTAAAAGTTATAAAGATTACGACTGGAATTTGAATGAGTAAAATACTTGGCAGGAATGACAAAATAATGAAACAACACCAAATCTCCATCATAATTCCAATCTTAAATGAAGCAGGTACTATAGGTAAATTGCTTCAATATCTTACTGCTAATTCTTCTGAAAAAAATATTGCAGAAATTATTATTGTAGATGGTGAAAGTACTGATGCTTCAAGAGATATTGTAGAATCATTCAGTTATCAAGAAGATGATCCTGAAACAAATTCAGGATGCTCTCGTTATAATATAAAATTTATGACTTCGCCCAAAGGCAGGGCAAAACAAATGAATATTGGTGCTAAATCGGCTTCAGGTAATATTCTTTATTTTCTTCATGCAGATTCATGTCCTCCAAAACATTTTGACACTTATATTATTCAAGAAGTAAAAAAAGGCAATGAAGCAGGTTGTTTTAAAATGAAATTCGATTTAAATCATTGGTGGTTGAAATTAGCTGGTTGGCTTACACAATTTAATTGGAAAGCGTGTCGGGGTGGTGATCAAAGCCAATTTATAACAAAAACATTGTTTGAAGACATTGGAGGTTATGATGAAAATTATTTTATATATGAAGATAATATATTAATTAATGAATTATTTAAAAGAAAGCAATTTGTTGTCATCAAAAAATCGTTGATTACCTCATCAAGATTATACAAACGTGTTGGCATTTGGAAATTACAATATCATTTTTGTGCTATTTATTTGAAACGATGGTTTGGAGCTTCGGCTGAAGAACTACATTACTACTATAAAAAGAATATTGCTTAATTTGGGTTAAAAATACTGCCCAATACCAAATACAAATCCATTAGTTCCTTCTTTAGTAATTCCAACACCATAATCTATTCTAAAAATGGCATTATATATTTTTTTATGTATAAAACGTAAGCCTAAGCCTGGATAGACTCTAATGTTATCAGACTTGCTGAAATCACCAAAATCACCTCCGGGATTTTGCCAGCTTCCTGCATCTATAAAT
>JAGLKH010000384.1 GCA_023141985.1 Flavobacteriaceae bacterium
CAATATTTACAATTGTTAAAAAATAAACCCGAAGATTTTTTAGTAATTTCTGGTGATGACGATTTAGCTCTTGGCATTGTTTTATCAGGAGGTTCTGGAGTAATTTCAGTAATAGGTCAAGCATTCCCAAAGGAATTCTCAAAAATGATTGATTTAGGATTAGAAGGTAGAGCTAAAGACGCTTATAAATTACATTTTAAGTTTATGGATATAACACGTTGTATTTTTTTAGAAAATAATCCAGCTGGAATTAAAGCCGTATTGCAACAATTAAATTTATGTGAAGATACAGTACGATTACCTTTAGTAACCGCTTCCGATAGATTAAAAAATGAAATTAAAAAATGTATAGGAAGCCTGTAATTTTATTGAAAGTTAAATATTACTTAAACCTTATATGTAAAGAATAAAGTCGTTTTATTTTAGCTAAAAATTTAGTTTTTTAAATACATAATAAATACTTACTTTTGCAACCTGTTTAAAATTATGAAGAAACTCATATACATATTAGTTATCACGCTCACTTTTAACTCTTGTAACGAATATCAAAAGGCTTTAAAAGCTGAAGATGTCGCTACAAAATTTAAATTAGGTACAGAGTTGTTTGATGCAGGCAAATACAATAAAGCAAATCGTTTATTTGTACAAATAGTTCCGAAGTATAGAGGGAAACCACAATCTCAAAAATTAATGTATATGTATTCCATGACATTTTATAAAGTGAGAGATTATTATACATCAAACTATCAATTTGAGCGTTTTGTAGGTGCTTACCCAAATAGCGAAAAGGTAGAAGAAGCAGCTTTTCTTGGAGCTAAAAGCTATTACCATTTGTCCCCTGTATATACAAAAGAACAAAAAGAAACTATAACAGCTATAGAGAAATTACAAGAGTTTATTAATAGGTTTCCTGATTCTCAATATTTAACCGAAGCTAATACTTTGGTAAAAGAACTAGAATATAAATTAGAAAATAAAGCTTATAGTATTGCTAAACAATATAATAGTATAAGTGATTTTCAAGCGTCTATTAAGTCGTTCGATAATTTTATATTAGAATTTCCGGGAACTGCATTTAAGGAAGATGCAATGTATTATAGATTTGATTCGGCATACAAATTAGCGATTAATAGTGTGTCCCGAAAAAAAGAAGAGCGTATAAATACTGCAATCACATATTTTAATTCATTTGATAAAGCTTATGCAAAGTCTGAACATAAGGAAGAAGCAAATAAAATGCTTGAAGAACTTAATGGATTATTAAAAGAATTTAGTACAAAAAGTTAAAAAAAATATAGATGGATTTTAAGAAAATAGATGCACCAGTAAATACTAAAACTTACAATAGAAACGAAATTGATAAGCCTACTCAAAATATTTATGAGGCTATTTCGGTAATTTCTCGTAGAGCAGAACAAATCAATACAGAAATTAGAAAAGAACTTATTGATAAGTTAGAAGAATTTGCTACATATAATGATAGCCTTGAAGAGATTTTTGAAAATAAAGAGCAAATAGAGGTTTCAAAATTTTATGAAAAATTGCCAAAACCTCATGCTATTGCTGTTCAAGAATGGTTAAATGAGAATATTTATTTTAGAAATACAGAGGAAGAGACTCAAGAATAATTTCTATGTCTATTTTAAAAGGCAAAAACTTACTATTAGGAATAACAGCAGGTATTGCAGCGTATAAAACAGCATCATTAGTTAGATTATTTATCAAGGCAGGAGCTAACGTAAAGGTTATAATGACACCTGCTTCTAAAGATTTCGTTACTCCGCTAACCTTATCAACCTTATCAAAAAACCCTGTATTTTCAACGTTTACAAACGAAGAAGATGAGAATGCTACATGGAATAATCATGTCGAGTTAGGGCTTTGGGCAGACTTATTTCTAATAGCTCCTGCAACAGCCAATACATTATCTAAAATGGCTTCAGGTATCAGCGATAATTTGTTATTAGCGACTTACCTTTCTGCTAAATGTCCTGTATATTTTGCTCCAGCAATGGATTTGGATATGTACAAACATCAATCGACCGGTAATTCTTTAAAAACACTTGAAAGCTTTGGTAACATTATGATACCTGCCACAAGTGGAGAATTAGCCAGCGGATTAATTGGTCCCGGTCGTATGGCAGAACCAGACGATATTTTAACATTTATTGAAAATGATATTCTTAAAGGTCTTCCATTGCATGGTAAAAAGGTTTTAATTACTGCCGGGCCAACATACGAAGCTATAGATCCTGTTCGTTTTATTGGAAATCATTCCAGTGGTAAAATGGGCTTTGAAATCGCAAAAGCAGCAGCAAACATTGGTGGTAAAGTTATTATGGTTTCCGGACCAACACATCAAAAAGCTGAGCATAGCTTAATAACTATTATACCTGTAGAAAGTGCTCAAGAAATGTATGATGCAGTTCATAAACATTTTAATAATTCAGATATTGCTATTCTTTCGGCAGCAGTAGCTGATTATAAACCAAAATATATTTCAGACAAAAAAATAAAAAAGAAGGATTCTACGTTACTACTTGAGTTAGAGAAAACTAAAGATATATTAGCGTCTTTAGGAAATATAAAACAAAAACAAATACTTGTTGGCTTTGCTTTAGAAACTAATAATGAACTGGAAAATGCAATTAAAAAATTAAAATCTAAAAATTTAGATTTAATTGTATTAAATTCGTTAAATGATAAAGGTGCTGGTTTTGGAGGTGCTACCAATAAAGTAACAATTATTGATAAAAACGAGAATATTACTAATTATCCATTAAAGTCTAAAGCAGAAGTAGCACAAGATTTAATGAATAAAATTTTAAAACAACTCAATGCGTAATTTTTTAATTGTATTATCATTTTTGTTTTCATTTGCAGCATTTTCGCAAGAATTAAATTGTGATGTTGTTGTAAATGCCCAGCAAACAGGAAATGAAAATGTGCAACTATTTAAAACTTTAGAAAAACAATTAAACGAGTTTGTTAATAATACACATTGGACAAACAAAAACTTTGCTTCACAAGAACGGATTAATTGTAGTATGGTAATTAATATAGATAATTACAATAGTGATATTTTTCAGGCATCGATACAAATAAGATCTGCGAGACCTGTTTTTAATTCTTCTTATAGCTCGCCAGTATATAATTTTAATGATAGAGATTTTACTTTTCAATATTTAGAATTTCAAAACTTAGTTTATAATCCTACACAATTCGAATCTAATTTGGTTTCTGTAATTACATACCATATATATATGATTTTAGCTATGGATGCTGATACATTTTCCTTAAATGGAGGAGAAGAATATTACTCACAAGCCAGATCAATTTTAAGCTATTCCCAACAGAGTAATTTTAAAGGCTGGAAAGCAGAAGATGGGTTACAATCCAGATTTAGTTTAATAGACAATGTTATGTCACCTACCTATAAAGAGTTTAGAAGTGTATTATATAACTATCATATGGATGGTTTAGATAATATGAATCAAAATCCTAAAAAAGGTAAAGAAAATATTGCAACATCTTTAATGCAACTACAAGTGTTGAATAATCGTCGCCCTAATTCGTTTTTACTTCGTGTATTTTTTGATGCTAAATCCGAAGAAATTGAAGATGTATTTAGCGATGGTCCTAGTGTAAACATTACAGATCTCGTTACAACATTAACCAGGATAGCTCCAACTCATGCCAATAAATGGAGAAATATTAATTTCTAGATGTAGTTTTCAATTTATCTTTAAATTTGTAACTTTCTATTAAAAAGAAAATTGTAGTTTAATTTTTAATTTAAGACCGTTATTTAAACTTGCTTACATCACTTTCTATAAAAAACTATGCTTTAATTGATAACCTTCAGGTTAACTTTAGTAATGGACTTACAATTATTACTGGAGAAACAGGAGCAGGAAAATCTATTCTTTTAGGAGGGTTATCTTTAATTTTAGGAAAACGTGCAGATTTAACTCATATAAAAGATACGTCAAAAAAGTGTATTATTGAAGCCACTTTCGATATTGCTAATTACAATTTAAAAACAATTTTTAGAGAAGAAGATATCGATTATGAATCGGAAACTATTATTAGAAGAGAAATTCTTCCGTCAGGAAAATCAAGAGCTTTTGTAAACGATTCTCCAGTCAATTTAAATACATTGGCTGTTTTGGGAGAGTATTTAATAGATATACATTCTCAACATCAAACTTTGGAGCTTACAAATAACGATTTTCAATTTCAAATTATTGATGCCTTAGCAAGTAACGACTCTAATTTACAAGACTATAAGTTAAAATTGAAGTTGTTTAAAGATACTGAAAAAGAGCTTAATAGTCTTTATAATTTAAAAGCTGAAAGTGTAAAAGAGCACGATTATAATGTGTTTTTATTGAAAGAATTAGAAGAGGCAAAATTAATTTCTGGAGAATTAGAAATGCTAGAAACTGAATACGAAACCTTAAGTAATGTTGAAGATATAAAAGAAGAACTAAATCTTTCTAATCAATTATTAAGCGATGAACAAATAGGGATTTTAAATACATTAACAACACTAAAAAACAGCCTTTTAAAGCTATCAGAAATTTCTGGAACTTATAAAGAATTGTACAATAGGGTTAATAGTACTTTAATAGAATTGAATGATCTTTTTGGAGATTTAGAAAATACTCAAGAAGGTTTAGAAGCCAACCCAAACCGCTTGGAAGCTGTAAATACAAAATTACAAGTAATTCATAACTTGCTTTTAAAACATGCTGCAATTGATATTGAAGAATTGATAAACATTCAAATTAAATTATCTAATAAAGTTTCTTCTGCCGAGAATATCGACGATGATATTCAACTCAAATTAAAAGAGTTAAATAGTAATAAAAAAGAACTTGATACAATTGCAAAGGTAATTCATCAAAAAAGAGAAAATGCAATACCAAAACTTGTTTTACAACTCGAAGATAAACTGGCAGATTTAGGAATGGAAAATGCAAAGTTTGACATTTCAGTAAAGCTTGAAGACGAATTTTTAAGTAATGGAAAAGATAACTTATCACTATTATTTAAAGCAAATAAAGGAGGAGATTTTAAACCATTAAAAAAGGCTGCATCTGGAGGAGAATTATCTAGAATTATGTTAGCGATTAAATCAATCCTTTCAAAATATATTCAGTTACCGTCAATTATGTTTGATGAGATTGATACTGGAGTTTCAGGCGAGATTTCAAATAAAATGGCAAGTATTATGATAAAGATGAGTAAATCTTTACAAGTATTTACAATTACACATTTACCACAAATTGCAGCTAAAGGCGACACCCATTTTAAAGTCTATAAAGAAGATGTTGATAATAGAACTGCAACACATTTGGTAAGGTTAAATGATGATGAACGTATTGTGGAAATTGCACAAATGTTAGGAGGAAAAAAAATGTCGAGCTCAGCCATTGCACATGCAAAACAATTACTTAATTAGTGCTATATTTGAAACATAAATCAACAACTAAACAACAAACGACTAAACAACTTATAACATGTCATACAATTTACTAAAAGGAAAAAAAGGAATCATTTTTGGTGCTTTAGATGAAAACTCTATAGCATGGAAAACGGCTGAACGTGCACACGAAGAAGGAGCTGAGTTTGTATTAACCAATGCTCCAATTGCAATGCGAATGGGAACCATTAATCAATTGGCAGAAAAAACGGGTTCTCAAATTATTCCTGCTGATGCAACTTCTGTTGAAGATTTAGACAGCCTTGTAGAAAAATCTATGGAGATTCTAGGAGGGAAGCTGGATTTTGTGTTGCATTCTATAGGGATGTCTTTAAATGTTAGAAAGGGCAGAGCATACACAGATCAAAAATACGATTGGACACAAAAAGGAACAGACGTTTCTGCCATGTCTTTTCATAAAGTGATGCAATCATTATATAAGGCCGATGCTATGAACGAATGGGGAAGTATAGTAGCTTTAACTTATATGGCTGCACAACGTGTTTTTCCAGATTATAATGATATGGCTGACAATAAAGCATACTTAGAAAGTATAGCACGTAGTTTTGGTTATTTTTTCGGGAGAGATAAAAAAGTAAGAGTAAATACAATTTCTCAATCGCCAACTCCAACTACTGCCGGAAGTGGTGTAAAAGGATTTGAAGGGTTTTTCTCTTATGCCGAAGAAATGTCTCCACTTGGTAATGCCACAGCTTTAGAATGTGCAGATTATACGATTACACTCTTTTCAGATTTAACAAAAAAAGTGACTTTACAGAATCTATTTCATGATGGCGGTTTTTCAAATATGGGAGTTAGTACCAAAATTATGGAAGCTTTTATGGATAAGTAACAGTTTATTTAATATTATTTTAAAGACCTTGTTAAAATGTTAACAGGTTTTTTTGTTTTATAACTACTAAAGATGTGAAATCTATTTTATAATAATAGATTTGTTAGAAACCCGTTAACCAGTACGTTATGAAAAAAATTACGTTTATATTTGTTACTCTTTGTATCACTAATTTAACATTTTCACAGTGTATAAGTTCTAAAGAATACACAGGACCTGCTCCAACATCTACAAATGATGGTT
>JAGLKH010000385.1 GCA_023141985.1 Flavobacteriaceae bacterium
GATAATCGTTTTGTAAAAATTAAATACTTCTTTTCGAAAATCCTTTACTTTATCAATTTCTGAAAACCTAGGCAAAATATACAATGCCAATAATGAACTTACAAACATTAAATAATACTTAGAAATTCTAGTCATGGCTTCCCAAAAACCTGCATCTTTATACCCAATATTATCTATAATATATGAACGAATTGCAATAGCAACTATAGGAAGAGCAATTGCCGAAAATAAAGCCATAATCGAATACGAACTCATCTTCTTCATATAATTAAAACTAACACTACTAACCTTTATTAATGGTATTAAACTGCGTCGATTTAACATGCCCACCAATGTGATTAAAAATATTAATGATTCTGCTATAACTACCGATACCAAAGCACCATCAATCTTGTTTTGATAAATTAAAAGCAAGGTTATAGAAACACTTAAAATTTGCCCAATAATGTTAATGATTATAAGAATTTTATACTTTGAAAATCCGTTTATTATTGAAAACGAAAACATATTCAAGGAATAAAAAGGAAGTGCTATAGCTAAAATTTTTATTACATAAGAATAATCAATGTAGATTGGGAAAATAATATTATTTAAATATTCTGCATTAAAATAACAGAAAAATGACACTAGAATTGTTGATATAAATCCAAGATAAAAAACTGTAGAAATCGTTTTACTTAACTCAACAGCATTGTCTTTAAATTCAGAAATATATTTTACAGCACCATTGTAAAATCCTAATGTTGCTAACGATTGTGTAGAACTAACAAAATTACGTAAGTTTCCTATTAAAGCTAACCCTTCAGCTCCAACAAAAATCGCTATAGCTTTCGAGGTTAAAAACCCTGCTATTATTCTTGTTAAAACTGAAGCTGAATTTAAAGAGGCTACCTTAATTAAAACGTTGTTATTTATATAATCAATTATTTTTTTCAATTAATATAGATTTATTATTTGTATCACTTTATTTACTTGGCTATCACTCATTACAGGGCTTATTGGTAAACTTACAATTGCATCATGAATATATTCTGTTAAAGGTAGTTTCAAAGATAATAAATCATTTAAAGCTTTTTGTTTATGTGGAGGGATAGGATAATGTATTAAAGTTTCAATATTATTGTCTTTTAAATAATTCACAAACGACTCTCTATCATCAACTAAAACAACGAACAGATGAAACACATGATTTTTTGATTGATCATAAAACGGAAGTTTAATTTTTTTATTTTTTATTCCTGAAATATATCGATTTGCAACTGCACAACGCTTTTGGTTATCTGCATCAAGTAGATTTAGCTTAATGTTTAAAATCATAGCCTGAATTTCGTCTAATCTAGAATTGTAACCAACAACATCATTTTTATACTTTGATGACGTGCCATAATTTCGAAGTTTTATAATTGTCTTTGCTAAAGATTCATCATTTGTAGTTACAGCACCTGCGTCTCCTAATGCTCCAAGATTTTTACTCGGATAAAAACTAAATGCTGCAACAGTGCCTAAGTTTCCAGCCTTAATATCGTCTTTATTCATAGCCCCATGGGCTTGAGCAGCATCTTCAATAACCAATAATTGATACTTATTTGCATAACGTTGTATGTTTTCCATATCAGCCAACTGGCCATACAAATGCACAGCCAAAATGGCTTTAGTTTTAGCTGTAATATGTTTTTCAATTTCGTCTACCGAAATATTATAAGTATCAATATTAGGTTCCACTAAAATAGGCTTTAATCTAGAATGCTTAATTGCCAAAATACTTGCTATGTATGTATTTGAAGGAACAATAACCTCATCTTCTTCTTGAAGGATCCCCAATTCTATATAAGCTTTAAAGATTAATATTAAAGCATCTAAACCATTACTTACACCAATACAATGTTTTGTACCACAATACTTTGCATAATTATTTTCAAATGCCGTAACTTCATTTCCCAGAATATAATAACCTGAATTTAAAAACTGTTTAAACTTCTCTTGAAATTGAGATTCAAAACGCGCATTAATTTTATGTAAGTCTAAAAACTTAATCATAGCATAATGTTATTCAAATAAAAATGGTTCTTTGTGCTAACGCGATAAAAATCCTGGGTTATAGTTTTGGCACCAAATCCTTCTTTCCAAAATAGCAAACCTTCATTAATATTTTTTCCTTGATTTTTATTAGAGATTCCAAAATCAAAATATTTTTTGTTTGCAAAAACTTCATTTATCAAATAAAAATGTAAATAGTCCAAACTACCCAACATATTCTTATCAATATTCGCAGATATATATTGTGCGTGAGCTACTTTTTTAGTTTCAAAAATTGTTGCTCCACCGACTATGTTATCATTAAAATACACATTAAATTGCCTTATATTATTTGGAAAATGTTGCTTTAACAAAGTAATTTCATTTAAGCTGTGAACTGGGTTTGCGTTATGCTTTAATTTTAAATTTGGTATTAAAATGCCATTCCAAAATTCATTAAACTCCCTTTCTTCTTTAATCTCTAATTTATGCCTTTTTGCTCTTTTATAGCCTTCAATTCTGTTTTTAGAAATGTTAATCCCATCATCTAAATCAATAACCGAAAGAACGTCTCTTCTTAATAATTCAGCATTTAATAAAAACATAAAATAATTTATCTCATCGCTTGGTAAACTATTATAAATTGGTGGAATTAATTTAAGCTCTAAAGTTTCAAAGCCGTTAGAATTTAAAAATATTAAAATCGACTTGAAGCTCTCCAAAACGTCCTGAAATTTTAAAGCCTCATGAATTACTAAACCACCATACGTTAGTCCTTGATGAGAATAAATTATATTGTCAACTCTATTAGCGGGAAAAATGGCTACTAACTTTTCCTCTTTGAATACTAAAAGCGAATAATCATCAAATCTGTCACTATGATAATCCATAAAGTCTCTATGGAATAAAAATGTAGCATTTTTGGATTTCGCTACAAACTTATTCCAATCATTTGAATCTTCTGTTGTATACCTTCTAACCTTAAAACTTGGTTTACTATTTTGCGTTACTTTTTTCAAATAACTTAATATAAATTATTACTGTAAAACTAAAGTTATTATTTATTTTTACCTAAATTTATATACCATATATGACATATAATTTATCTGAGAACTATTTAAAAAACATTACATTTATTATTTTCTTATTAGTTTTTGTTTTTGTAATAAACAAACCAATAGAGTTATTTCCTGATTCTGAAGGTTATCTAAATATGTATATTTTCAGATCTGCAACTTATCCATTATTCCTCTCTCTCATAAAAACCATTTTTGGGTCTTTATTTAATATTGCAACAATTTTTATACAAATACTTATTGGAATTTATTCAATATACTTTTTTGTTAATACACTTAAAAAAAATATTAATATCAATCCAATTTGGTGTTTAGGACTTACAATCATTTTATTAATTCCCTACATTTATAATCATAATGTCGCTAATAGATTTCTTTCTGAAGCCCTATCATATCCACTTTATTTAATTGTTGTAACACATTATATTTCTTTATTAATAACTGAGAAAACTAAATATATCTTATACGCCTTTCCTATTCTCTTCTTACTATTAATGACACGTAGTCAATTTATTTTTATGATTCCAGTAGGTATCTTGATATTAATATGGGTGTCATTTAAAAACAAAGTCTTCAAACAAAATATATGGTTATTTTTAGTACTCTTTTGCTTCCCTTTCTTAGTTTCAACAGCAGATAAAACTTATCATAAAATTAAGCATGGTCACTTTGTAAACACACCATGGACAGGAATTCATTTAATAACACCTGCTTTTTATGTTGCAAATAAAGAAGATGCATCTATTTTTAATACTAGCGAAGAACGTCTTTTTTTTGAAACAACTTACAAACAATTATCTGAAAAAAAACTAAATATAAATCATTTAAACTTGAAACGTAATACCGACGAAATAACACCTTTTATCACTTATTATTCTGAAATTGCAAATCATACGGTTTTAACCGTTGGAGAAAACTTATCTGACACTAAACTCACAAAAAATAAAAAATATATAACAGTTGATGAATTAACAAAAAATATGACTATTCCATTAATTCTAAACAACTTTAAACGATGGTTCAATATTTATATTAAAAATATAATTCATGCTTTTGGAAATTCAAAATATGTCTTATTATATCTTATATTATTTGCATATAGCTTATTTGGATTAAAAAAGAATGATTCAAGTAAAAACAAATTAATTGCTTTAATCATATTGCTAACATTTTCTAATATCGCATTAGTAGCTATTGGAATGCACACTATAAAAAGATTTACTTTTTATAATGATTGGGTGTTATTCTTAATAATTTTTGTTTTATTGGACACCATTAACTCCTTTAATAAAAAACCTCATGGATATTGAATTATCTATTGTAATACCTTGCCTTAATGAAGCTGAAACACTAGAGACATGTATTACCAAAGCCAATTATTTTCTAAAGCAAAACAATGTTTCTGGAGAAATAATTATAGCTGATAATGGAAGTACAGATGGTTCACAGCAAATAGCCAAAAAGCTTAACACCAAGGTTATTCATGTTACAAATAAGGGTTACGGAAACGCATTAAAATCTGGTATTGAAGCTGCAACTGGAACATATATTATTATGGCAGATGCTGATGATAGTTATGACTTTAAATCATTAATGCCTTTTTTAGAAAAACTAAGAGAGGGTAATGATCTTGTTATGGGTAACCGATTTAAAGGCGAAATAAAAAAGGGAGCTATGCCTTTTCTTCATAAATATTTAGGCAATCCTGTATTATCTTTTATTGGAAAATTATTCTTTAAAATTAATATTGGCGATTTCCATTGCGGATTAAGAGGTTTCTCTAAGGAAGCATATTATAAAATGGATTTAAAAACCACAGGAATGGAATTTGCATCTGAAATGATTGTAAAATCGAAATTAAATAATCTCTCAATTGTTGAAGTTTCTACTATACTTTATCCTGATGGAAGAACAAGAAAACCGCATTTAAACACTTGGCGTGATGGCTGGAGGCATTTAAGATTCTTAACCCTTTATAGCCCAAAATGGTTATTTTTATTTCCTGGAATTATATTTATGTTTATAGGTTTTGTTTCTTCTCTAGTTTTAATAATAAACCCAATAATTGTAAAACAAATAATGTTTGATATTCATACATTATTATTCACGTCTAGCCTAACTTTAATTGGTTTTCAATTTTTTATTTTTTATGCACTTACCAAAGTATTTGCTGTAGAAAATGGCTTACTACCAAAAAGTAATAGATATAATAAACTATTTAAATTTTTAAATTTAGAAATTGGTTTAATAATAGGCTTTATTCTATTAGTAATTGGCATTACCTTAAGTTTCAAAGGCTTATCTGTATGGAAAGAATTAAATTTTGGCTCATTAAATCCTTCAAATACTTTTAGAATAATTATTCCAGCTGTTTTTACAATTTTATTAGGGATTCAAATTATTCTATTTAGTTTATTCTTTAGTATTTTAGGATTAAAAAACAAAAACTAATCCCATAAAGTTAAATACTCTTATTTCTCTTTCGCTCAACTTCTGTCAATAATATTTTACGTAAACGTAAGTGATTAGGTGTA
>JAGLKH010000386.1 GCA_023141985.1 Flavobacteriaceae bacterium
CTAGATGTGGAGCAACAGGGCTGAGACCTACCTTTGGGAGAGTTAGTAAACAAGGTGCTATGGCACTGAGCTGGAGCATGGACAAACTAGGACCGATATGTCGAAATGCCATTGATTGTGCACTGGTTTTGGAAGCCATACGTGGAGAAGATGGTCTTGACTTTTCAGTTAGAGATTTTCCTTTTAACTACGACTATAATAGAGACATAAAAAAGCTGAGAGTTGGCATATTAAGCGATGAGTTTAAACCAGGTATGTTTAATTACCAAAATGATAGCATTTTAATTGAATTGTTAAAGACCAAAGGTGTAGATCTGATAAAGAAACGTCTTCCTGTAGATATTCCAGTTAATGCACTAAGCTTTATTTTAAGCGCTGAAGCAGGAGCGGCATTCGACGAACTAACACGTTCTAACAGGGATACTTTGTTGGTAAGACAAGTAAAAAAAGCATGGCCTAATATATTCCGCGCTTCACGGTTAATCCCTGCAGTGGAGTACATTCAAGCTAATCGTTTGAGGCATCAATTGACTATTCAATTCAATGAAATGATGAAAGATATTGATGTACTAATAGCACCTTCCTTCAGTAGTCAACTTCTGATAACCAATCTAACAGGTCATCCCTGTGTAGTTTTACCTGATGGATCTTACGCAGGAGATAATCCGGGAACAATAACATTATTGGGAAATCACTTTGATGAAGCAAGTATCTTAATGTTTGCCCGATATTTACAAGAATTAACTCCTTTTGATGAGGAGTATCCACCTCTTTTTTATAGATGAAGATAGAGATTGTGGAGTCAATTCTTATATAATTTAATTGATTAGAACCTCCCTACTTGAATTCACACACATTAAAGCACATTAGTTTAAAGCTAATTTGTGTTGTTATATATCCTTCAACCTACTAATCTCCAAACTAACCTTTTTCTGCACTATTTTTTACATAATGCTCCTGTGTAGTCTGTATTTTACTATGTCCAAGAAGTGTACTAACTATCTCCATAGGCACATCATTATAGAGTAGGACAGTACTAGAAAATGTTTTTCTGGCTATATGATGTGTTAGGTTAAACTCTATACCAACTACATCTGCTATTTCTTTTAAATACCCATTAAAATGTGTGTTGATATTCCGGGAAATACAAAATCACTTTCATCATCATTATACTGCACCATAATCTCCTTTGTATTGTTTATAGATATCCTGTACATTAAAATCTATATCTCTAACCTGTAGAAATAAAAAAGCCTGATTAAGTTTTGTTCTTATCAGGCTGAGTTGTGAGTTTATTAATTCCGCATCTGGTTCAGGTGGTTTTACGAGTTGTTGTTTGCTTTGCCAGTTGGTTGGATTAATGAATTGTCCTGTTAAGAATTCTTTGCGTTTCTTGTAGTAAGTTACTCTACACTTAATGGTAGATTTATTTTTATTATTGGTTCTATATTGTGCTAATGTTAATAACACAGTCATTTTATTTTTCATTGTTTTAAATATTTATGTGAATAAAAAATGCTGCCCCAAATTAGAATAGTAAATGGGCAACTATAGGGGCACTAAAAGTTTAAAAAAGTTGGCGTTCAGAAGTATAATGTAAGTAATGATTTTAGTACAATTATTTTGTAAAAAAAATATGAGTTTATTTTATCACAAGCTTTTTAGTAACAGTGGCAGCTTCTTGTGATATTTTCATAATATATATACCAGTGTTTAAGTTAGACACATTTAAACGATTATCGTATACAGTTTCATTAATGACTTGTTTACCCAACACATCAAAAACTGACACTTTTATGGCAATATTATTTCCACTAAAGATGTTTATATAACCTGATAACGCTGGATTAGGATAAAGTTTGAAATTGTTAATTTGATAATCTTCAACGGGAAGAGTTTGTCCATTATTTGGACTCCGAGGTGTTTCTGCTACTTCTGCTACCCAAGCAAAATCCGTGTAATCACTACCAGTCCCTAGGAGTTGAAGTGAATTTCCAATTGGAGTACTGTTATCTTCTGCGACACCAATATCTGTTGAAGTTAAACCATCTGCAGTCGTGCCAGTAGCACCAGTCAGAGTTCCTTCATAGCTTAATAATTGAATTACAGTAGTTCCTTGAATTAAAGCGAAACCATCAGCTGGACCATTTTGAAATCCACTTAGGGTAAAACTTAAGGTCCCAAATCCCCCTTCTTGATTAGAAATAATTCCACTTAAGGCTATAGTTGTATAAACAGTCCCTACATCTCTATAAAATTCTATAGTATATCCAGATAAATCAGTACCAATTGGTCCTGCAACCTCAATAAACTCTCCTACATCTGTTGAAGCATTATCGTAATGTATTTCATTAATAAAAACGCTTTGCCCAAAAGAAACTGATATTATTAAAAAAGTAAATAACAAAAAGTAAAGCTTTCTCATTATAGATTGGGTTTTATATAGATAAATAACGTGAGTTCGATATAATATATACAGATTATCAGCTATATAGTTATTTTATTTTGAAAAACTCTGTCATTCCTGCGTAGGCAGATAAACCTTTAGGTTCAGCGCAGCTAATCCAGAACAAACTTTAAATAGATTCCTGCTTACGAAGGAATGACGAAATTGCTTTAAAGTGCATGTTATCAATCACTTGACCATTTTAGTTATATCAAACTCACGTTAAATATAGTAATCTAATATTAGAGTAAGAAATGAAATCTACAATTAATTGTAAGACACAAAAAACTTTTATTCTATTTGTAAAAATTATTGGCATAAAACAAAAAAGCATCCCAATCTTCTATTCCCGATAGCTCCCGATAGTTATCGGGATGGGATTGCGATCTGGACGGGACGTCGTAACCAGCTTGTAATGTCTTTGTTTATCTATGTTTTGGGAAATAATCTATTTTATTATACTAACTGGTTACTCATTCCAATGGGTAATTGGCAAATATGTTTTTCTTAAAAGTGCTTTATAACGTTCTTCTTTACGGTAAGGGTCAAATTCACTTCTACCATTTGGACCATTACGCATACCAAAAATACCTGATATTTTTTCCAGATAATAATACATAGAATCTTTCTCCTTTAAAATGGCATAAACATATGCTTTTTGCCAATCAAGATATTCATTAAAAAACTCTTTAAACTCTCTTTCAGCATATTTTCTGTCTCCTAATTGTGAATGAGTAAGCAACTTAGCAGTATAAAAATCAGGCGTTTCGCCCCATGCAAGGCTATCTTTTAAGACTTCTTGTGCTTTTATATAATTTTCTTGGAAGTAGTAATAGTAACCTAAAATCTCTAATTGTTGTCTTTTATTAAGTACTGTTTTAAAGTTTTTAGACTGCATTAATTTATGAGCTGCTGCAAACTTTTTACCTTCTATCAACAAACCAGCGTAAACAGATATATTACTAGAATTTGTTGAGTCTATTTCATAAGCCTTTTTGGCATATTTAATAGCGTTAATATCATCATTTAAAATGCCATCATAAGCCACCCCTAATTCTTTGTTTAGTAATGCATTATTAGGATCTTTTTTAACTTCGGTCTCTAAATAGTGTATAGCTTCTGTCCAATCTTTATTTTTGAATGATTTTATCCTACTTTCGTGCGTTAATCGATCCACTTTTCCCCAAATAAATCCCATTTCTTTAATGTATTCCTCTGCTTCTTCAAATTTATCATTTGCAATCAAGGCATTCATAAAATTGGCTCCAACAACCCTTGAAAGAGGATTTAATCGTTGTCCTATACTTAAATAGTAAAGAAATTTATTTTTATCGGGATTTGGGCAGAATAAAAAATAACGTCCATATTGTAGATGAGCTGCGGCATCACTTGGGTTTAATGCTATAGCTTTTTCATGATATTCTTTCGCTTTATCCCAATCTTCTCCCCACAACATCATTGCTAAAACTGCATATGCTCTAAAGGTTTTGGGATTAAGCTGCAATGCTTTTTCAGCATAAGTATTGATTTTATTAACAACTTCTTCTCCTCCAATATGGCTATATAGTGCCATTAAATAATAAGAATGTGCCATTTCCGCATAAGCCTCAGAATATTCAGGGTCTAAAGCAACAGCTTCTTTATTCAATTTAATATTTAACTCTAAATCTTCTTTCTTTCTGCTATCATTTATTAATTGTCCTTGTACAAATAATTTATAAGCATCCATATTCTTTGTTGGAAACTCATTTAAGAGTTCATCTTCTTGTGGCGTTAACTTGACCTTTAATTTTTGCACTATTTGTTGAGAAATTTTTTGCTGTATATTTAAAGCATTTTCCTCAAAGGTTTCTTCAAAACTATCAGACAATACAAGCTTTTTAGAGATGACATCAATCAATTCAACGGTTATACTTAATTTATTATTAAGTTGCGTCACGGTGCCTCTCAAGATATAAGACACACCCAACTCTTTGGCTATTTCTGTATTGCTTTTTTTTGAATCTTTATACTTTCCTGATGAATAAGAATCCGTAACCTGTAATTTACTAACTTTAGATATGTTTGAATTAACAGATTCCGTAAAACTTTTGCTTAACCACTCATTGCCTTTATCTACTTGTATAGTATTAAAAGGTAATATAGCAATAGCATATTGTTTATCGGAATTTGAAGAAAAAACATTGGTTATTTTTAAAGTCAGTACTATTACTGCTATAGATAACCCCACTATTATAAAAGCATTAAGGCGTTTGTTTGTTGCTTCTCTTATAATTTGCTTTTCCGAATCTTTAGCTGTTTTCTCAATGCCTTGAGGAGTAATATCATAAACCCAAGAAATAATTACCCAAACAGGTAACCCAATAGCCATAACAATTATTATTGCTTGAATAACCCAATCTGAAGCTCCAAACGTTGGTAAAACTGCTAAAGCTACTTGTATTACTATCCAGGCAACAACTAAATAAGCTATCGTAGCTTTAATTACATTACGTCGTTTTAATTCTTCAATAAACTTTTTCATTGGTTACCGTTGGAATTAACCAAATATAATGAAAATAACGTACAGTTTATTGAGCCTTTAGTTTACGGTCTCCCCTAGACCGCAAGATTTTCCTTTAAGCGCCTATTTGCAAAGGTTCGTCAACTTGTTAAGTTATTTCGCATAATTAATTACCCTTTTTAAAATCTTGAACACTTTCTTCAAGGAAATTATTAAACGTCTCTGGATCATCCCAAAAAACAACATGACCTGTATCAGGAATGATTTTTGCATAGAATGATGGGACATACTTTTTAAAGGCTTCAACATTTGTTGTTGGCTGTGTTGAATTAATTGAAATAATTGGTATTTTTATTTTTTTCAAGGAAGCAACAAAATCTTCATTTACCCATCTAAAATCATCGTTAAGTGATTCTCTCCAGCCTACTATTGGTTTATCATTATTTTTTAACATGGAAACAATACGCTTGAAGGATTCTTCTTTATTTTTTTTAAAAAAGGGAGCTAACTTTTCCATTGTAGGATTAGTTACTACATCCATATAAATACTATCCATATAATGTATAACTTCTGGAGAATACTTTATTTCAACATCATGTAAATAATCTACTAAAACCAATCCTAAAATTTTGTCTGGGATACGCATAGCAGATTCTATAACAACTGGTGCTCCCATTGAAAACCCTACAAGTATAACATTTTTTAGTTCTAGGTAATTTATAACAGCGACTATATCTTCTCCAAACGCTGACATTGTCCAATTATCACGGTTATTCCCAGATTCTCCAAATCCAGCAAGATCAATAGTAATGACATTATATTTTTTTGAAAAATGGGCGACCTGTTCATCCCAAATACTTTTATTGTTTGCCCAACCATGAACAAAAATAAGAGTTGTTTTTCCTTTGCCTTGCATATCAAATCTTATTTCAACACCATCTGATGAGGTAGTAAAATTATTAGTTTCAGTTCCACAGCTAAAGCTGAATACGTTCAATAGAATAATAGCATATCTAAAGTATTTTACAGGCTTATTATCATCTGCAAGTCTCTTTCTAATTCTCCTAAAAAACTTTATCATAGTTACTGTTTTATCATTTAGTACGCCCGCAAGCGGCTATCTCCACCAAATGTCCACAGGACATTTGATTTTGCTTGTGCAAAATTAAGTTGCGATAATCTAAAGAAGTTAATCATGTTTAGTTGTTTAAGAATTCATAATGACCTTTCATAAAAGATAAAATGATATTGGCATTATACTTAAGCTCCTCATAAATTTTAGTATTAACGATTGAGGTAACCATAATAGCACCTACAAGTTCTTGAGCATTCTCAATAGATATAATACATTGGCGTGTTTGTGGAGATGAAAAACCGTAATATTCAATACCCTTTTTATTCATAACTTCTAAGCCTATAGAGTTATGACAATAGCCTGTTAATTCACGCAAATCTTGTCGTAACTTTTTTGGTAATTGATTAAATCGTTCAATTTGTTTGTCATATTTAGCGTAAAAACTATTAAGTAAGGTTGTTATAGAATCATTAATAATAAAGGTGTCAGCTCCTAGTACTTTGAACTTGTCCCAGGTATTTTCGTCTCTATCCACTGGGATTACTTGCGATAATTGCCAACCAAGACTAGTTGCTATTCTTACCGAATCTATAGGTTTTGAGTCTTTTAATTCTAATGCCTTCAATACATCTAATCCGAGGTAATAATGTTCTGAAAGAATCTTTCTATTGGTCTCAATATTTTTTATATCATCTTTTATATCATGGTAAATAGACCGTATATAGCTTTTTTCTTTAATAATTGCCTTTCTGTCTTCATTCCAATTATTAATGCTTAAAGCAATGAGAATACCTATAACAACAAGTACAATCTCACCAACAGCATATTTAAGGTATTTGCCTGTTTTGCCTTCACCTAGTAATTGATAACGTATTTTCCTGAAAAATTTAATCATGTTTAGTTAGTTAGTAGAACTAAATAT
>JAGLKH010000387.1 GCA_023141985.1 Flavobacteriaceae bacterium
TTTTATTTGTAGTAGATTTTAGATACAAAAAACCACTCAATTTCCTGAATATTCTTTTATTCTATCCTTGATTTAAGGATAAATACTAATTTTCATCTTAATGAATTATATTTGATCATTATTACAAACTCACTCTTAAAAATTACAAGGTTCTATGAAAAAGATGTTTTTGATTTTAAAAATAATTGTTGGGTTGTATATTTTGCTTCTAATTCCTTTACCACAAAATAAAGGAATTCCTCAAAAAGCTTCACAAATTCCCTTTATTTGGAATCAGGATAAACTTTGGAAACAGTTGGAAACATCCTTTAAACAAGCCAAAGAAACACATTCTGACGAACTGGATTCCATAGTTAAGGAACTGACTGTTGAAAATGAGAGTTTACTTAAGGTCTTAGAAAATTCTATTCATCACCCTAAAGACAGTTTGTACAGATTGATTGAAGACAACTTTTTTCGTATTGCACCATTAATTGCTGCTCAAGAAAAGAAATCAGGCTGGTATATTGGGTTTTATAATAGGGTAAGAAAAAAGATTAAATCTGATTCTCGCTTTTGGGATATGAATACTTTAGATGCTCGTATCACATCCTACCGTTTGCTCTATGGCATGAGAGCGGCAGTAGAGGAGATCTTATTGCAATCTAGTGATAAGGAATTTGTTTCTACAATGTTTGTTACAGAAGAACCGTCAGTTACTCCTTCGGTAGATATATTGGGGATAAATGTATTTAGTGGTGATCTGCTAGTTAGTCGTGGTGGTGCAGAAGTTTCGGCATTTATTTCCAGAGGAAATGATTTTCCAGGAAATTTTTCTCATGTAGCAATAATCCATATTGACAAAGAGACAAACAAGCCATATTTTGTTGAAGCTCACATTGAAAAAGGCGTTGCCATAGCAACTCTAGAGCAGTATTTGAATGATAAAAAATTGAGATTTATGGTTATGAGGCCTAGGTTTGATTTGCCAAATATGAAAGCTAATCCTATGCTTCCTTATGAGGTGTCTTCATATATTTTTAATGTATCCCAATCTAGGCATATCCCATATGATTTTAAAATGAATTATTACGATTCTACAGCAATGTTTTGCTCTGAGGTAGGGTCATATGCCTATAAACAGTTTGGGATTAATTTATGGGAATTTGAATCAACTATTTCTTCTATTGGGATTATTGAATGGTTGAATGCCTTTGGTGTAGAGAATTTCGTGACTCAAATGCCCTCAGACCTTGAATATGATCCTATGTTTAGTGTTGTGGCTGAATGGAGAGATAAAGAAATTCTTTTTCAGGACCATTTGGACAATGCCGTTATGGATGCTTTAATAAGTTGTGCTAATAATGGAGAAGAGCTAGATTATAATATATGGATGCTTCCTATAGCGAGATCTATTAAGGCTTATTCGTTATTCTTAAATACAATTGGTGAAGAAGGTGTCATCCCATCAGGAATGAGCCCAATAACAGCATTAAAAAACAATGATTTTGTAGAACGATTTCAGAACTGCAAATCATTAACAAAGTCTAAAATAGAAGTCTTCAAGGGAGAAAACGGGTATTTGCCTCCATATTGGCAATTAGTAAAAATGGCAGAAGAGACTCTCAATGATTAGTTCCTTTTTAAACCAAAAAAACCACCTAATTTCTTAAATGGTTTCACTTTTTTGTTATTCATTAATTTACCCATTTCTAAGCTAACCATCTTCTGTACAACCATTCCATAAT
>JAGLKH010000388.1 GCA_023141985.1 Flavobacteriaceae bacterium
AAATTATAACTGGTGTTTGAAGCCGAAAATCCTTTTTCATACGCTAAAAATAATGTCGGATATTTGGAATTCGGAATGTTAAACTTGCTATCAGGATAACTTAAATATTCTTGTCCAAAATTAATTCGAGCAGACACATTTAGTTTTAAAATATTATGTGTAATAAAAGGTGCAAAACCAAAAGCAGTTTCATCTAATGGGTTATTACTTGTATAAGCATCTTTTTTATCATTATAAAAGACTTGATTTGTCCTGTTAAATAATGCTTTGCGCTTTTCGTAACTTAATGAGGAGTAAAATCGCAAGCCATTAAACCATTCTTGAGAATAAGAGATTTGTGCAAAACTCTTATCGTACAATTTCATGTAATTGTCTTCAAAAAATAACGTGCTTATAGAGTTTACCAGGGGCGAAATAGGTTGACTTGCATTAAATTGTTGTGTCGTTACTCCACCGGAAAGTGTTATAAATGGGCGGCTTATATTATTAAATTTATAAGTTATCGATGTTGTAACTCTTAGTCGTTTATCATCAACACCATAATTTAAAGATGTGTTTGCACTAAAATAACGTCTAAACTCGTCTAAATTTTTTCTATAATAAATTGTGAATTGGCTGTTGTAACCTTGTACTGTATTAAAATTAAGACTTGAGAACGGAGAACTTAAATTTAAGTTCCAGTCTTTAAAAGAGTTTTGATAATTGTAACCAAATAAAATATTTGGAAGCTTAAATTTATTATTCTTTGTATCTATAGAATCCAAATATGTTTTCGATTTTCTAACCACTTGAATACTGTCTTTTGTAACATAGTCATTAGATTCTTCATTCGTTAAAGGAACAGGACGAATGGTGTTCCAATAGGTGGAATCTTTTTTATTAGCTTGATCTGCAAACGATAATACTTCTTTAGTAAATGTTTTTTTTGAAAAGTTTGGTGTAAAATTATATGCACTATACACAGCAGTAAAACGGCCATCGCCTTTAATACCAAAAATACCATATTTAAAATCGATACTTTGCGAAATTAATGCCCAGAGTTTGTCTTTTTCAGAAAATGTAAACGTTTGTTTTAAAGTAATAATATCAGCCGCAGGAATTTGCGCTTGTTGTCCGGTAATGTCTAATTCTAAAGCATAGATATACCATTGGTCTTCCACTATATATATGGTTCCTGAAAAAATACGATCGTTTTCTCGTTTGGGAATCACCTTAATTTTATTTATGAGATTTCCTCTATCATCATAAAACACACCTTCCAGTTTATAGTGATAATAATTAAACGCATAATCAGCAATTGGGGACACGATTTGATTTCCCAGTTCTACAGTATTGTTATAAAAATTATAATCGACATCGCTTGCATTGTTAAAGCTAAATCCATTATCGTCGCCACTTACTTTAGAAGCCATTATCTTTTCCTTTAATTTATCCGGACGTTGATATTCGATTTTAGAAATGGTTTCAGATAAATAAATGATTCCGCTTCGTGTAGAATCTAATCCACCACCAAGATCACCTATTTCCTGACCTAATATTTTTTCGGGAGCATTTTTTATTCTTATTAATCCACGAGAATAGAAATCGGCTTTATACGACTTTATATTTTCAAGCATTGTCTTTCTATTATTAATAGTATGCCTTATAATACGATTTGCCGGATTTTCGTTTGAATTGATAATAACTTCATCTAAAGTTAGAGTTTCCTCTTCGAGAGACACATTTAATGTATAAGGAAACGTATTTATGTCTAACTCTTTTTTAAGTGTTTTATAACCTAAATATTTAAAAACTATAGTGAATGGTTTATTGTCAGAAATATTCAACTCATAATTACCTTCGTTATTACTTGTGGTACCAATGTAAGTTCCCTCTAAATATATATTAACAAATGCCAAAGGATTAGCGTTAGTATCTTTTACATTTCCAATAATTTGTGAAAAACTTTGTATAGAAAAAAGAAAAGTAAGTAGAAATGTAGCCTGCCTCATTTAAGTAGTGTTATACATCAAACATAGTTATAATTTAAAAAGATGCATGTTATAACAATCTTAAAGTTAGGTTTTGTGAATAAATAACTTGCCATTTAAACCCGTTCTTTTGCACACTAACTTTACTAAAAAAGCCTCGCCGTAGCTAAGGCTATGCCTGCGTTTTTTAGCTTTGTTATTGCACAAAATAACTTCACCTATTCTGTCCTACTTATTTATTCACAAAACCTTATTTGAAATCTTTCTTAATACGATCCAAACTTCGTTTGCTATCTCTATCTTTAATCGTGTTGCGCTTGTCGTAGAGTTTTTTACCTTTTGCTAAAGCAATATCAAGTTTTGCAAATCCTTTTTCATTAATAAACATTCGTAAGGGAACAATTGTAAGTCCGGTATTCTTAACTTCTTTCTCCAGTTTTTTTAACTCACGCTTGTTTAAAAGTAATTTTCGTTCGGCTTTTGGCCTATGGTTATAATGCGTGCTATGACTATACTCTTCAATAGACATATTAATCACAAAAAGTTCACCTTGTTCATTAAACTCACAAAAACTTTCGGCAATAGAGGCTTTACTTTGTCTAATAGATTTTATTTCAGAACCTGTTAATACAATACCAGCAGTGTATTTATCGAGTATTTCGTACTCAAATCGTGCTTTTTTGTTTTGTATATTAATGGTTTTTTGCATGGTTGCCAAAGGTAGATAATTTAAGATTATTTTTAGAGTATACATGTCAAGTATTATGTAGATTTACGACATAGAATAGAAAATTATTAAAATGAAGAAGCTAATTTTTATCCTTTCAATGTTTTTATTATTGGTTTGTTGCAAACAAGGAAAACAGCTACCAGTTGCTCAAGATGTAATTGATAAAGCTATTTCAGTTACTGGTGGAGACATTATTGCAGCATCTACTATTGAATTTAATTTTAGAGATAAACACTATAGAGCTACCCGAAATAACGGAGCATTTCAATTAGAACGTGAGTTTACAGATTCGATTGGTATAATTAAGGATGTCTATACAAATACCGGATTTACAAGATTTGTAAATAATACAGCTATTGCAGTTCAAGATACAATGGCAAAAAAATACACTAGCTCTGTAAACTCTGTACATTATTTTGCGGTTTTGCCTTATGGATTAAACGATACTGCTGTAAATAAAACCTATTTAGAAGATGTTATTATTAAACATAAAAGCTATCATAAAATTAAAGTTACATTTAGTCAAGATGGAGGCGGAAAAGATTTTGAAGATGTTTTTGTGTATTGGATTAATACGGAATCGTTTAAGACAGAATATTTAGCTTATTCGTATTTAACAGATGGAGGGGGAATGCGATTTAGAGAAGCCTATAATGAACGTTATATAAATGGCATTCGCTTTGTAGATTACAATAATTATAAGCCTAAAAACAAAGATGTAGATTTGTTTGAATTAGACCGTTTGTTTGAAAACAACGAATTAAAACTATTATCAAAAATTGAAACTGAAAATATTTCGGTCAAATAACAGCTTTTAGTCTATTACCAAAAGAGTGTCTGAAATTTCTCCACTATTAGAAATTATAACAATATATAGATTTGCATTATTACTATCATCGATGGACTTGTATTTGTCATTGCTAATAACAGCATTTACAAACTTTGGAGTTGTATTACTATGTCCTACAACGAATACGGTTTTGCCTTTGGTGTTCTTTATAAAATCTTCAGAATTAAGACTTTTAGGATTATAGATAGTAATGTCTAATCCATTCTTTTCAGCTGTGGGCTGTGCTGTTTGTTTAGTACGATTATAATCGGTAGAATATACAGCATCAAATTTTACATGCTCTAATACCAAACTCCATTTAGCGGCACGAAGAATACCCTTTTCTATAAGATTTGGATTTTTGTTGGTATTGTCACTCCTATTTTTTTCTGCATGACGAATAAAATAATAAGTTGTTGTAGCTGCTGAATTTTCTTTTGCTTCAACAGTTTCTTGTGAAAAAGTTTGTACTACAA
>JAGLKH010000389.1 GCA_023141985.1 Flavobacteriaceae bacterium
AAATTAGAAGCTAGCAAAAAATCTAATGAAGCTGAAAACAAAACAATAGAGCCCCTAAAAGACACGATTACTTTCGAAGATTTTACGAAATTAGACATTCGTGTAGGAACTATTTTAGAAGCTAAAAAAATGTCGAAAACAAAAAAGTTGTTGGTGTTAAAAGTAGATACTGGAATAGACGTTCGTACAATTGTGTCTGGAATTGCTGAGAGTTTTACGGCTGAGGAAGTCGTAGGTAAAAAAGTTACAGTTTTAGTAAATCTTGTTCCAAGAGCATTGCGAGGTGTAGAAAGCGAAGGCATGATTTTAATGACTGAAACTCCTGATGGTAAATTAGTGTTTGTAAACCCTGATGATGCTAATGTGGCTAATGGGTTGCATATTAGTTAATCATTTTGCTTAACTTTAATAAGTTTTTCTAATCACTTAAAATATATCTACTGTGAATACTCAATATTTTATAAAATCAAACTTTTTTGTACTAATCTTAAGTTTTGCTTTTTCATTTACATTAAATGCTCAAGTTGGAGGTTGGAATCCGGAACGAGTAAAAGACTCTAAAGAAGCTTTAAATAAAATGATTGAAGAAACTCCAAAGCTTCAAACTTTTAAGAACAAAGCGTATGGTTATGCCGTTTTTCCTAAAGTTACAAAAGCTGGAATTGGTATTGGTGGAGCAGCAGGTAGAGGTATTGTGTTTAAAAATCATCAAGTAGTTGGTTCTTCGAGTTTAAAACAGGCCTCAATAGGATTACAATTGGGAGGTCAACAATATAGCGAAGTCATCTTTTTTGAGAACAAAAAGGCTTTTGATCATTTTATAAATGGGAATTTAAAATTTGATGCCCAAGCTTCAGCAGTAGCTATAACAGTAGGAGCTTCAATTGATGTTGCATACCATAATGGAGTTGCAGTGTTTACAAGAACAAAAGGAGGTTTAATGTATGAAGCCTCAATAGGTGGACAGCATTTTAAATATAAGCCAAAAAATTAATCCAAGAGGACGTGATATTTAATTGATATTTGATAAAACTTTTTGGGACGAGCGTTATAAAGATAAAAATATGGGTTGGGATATAGGATATGTGTCAACACCATTAAAAACCTACTTTGACCAATTAACAAATAAAGATTTAAAAATACTAATTCCTGGAGGTGGAAATTCCTATGAAGCCGAATACTTGCATAATTTGGGGTTTAAGAATGTTTATGTTGTAGATATTTCATCTATTCCATTAAAAGGGCTACAAGATAGATTACCTGATTTTCCTCCTGAACATCTTATTCATTCAAATTTTTTTGATTTAGACATGACTTTTGATCTTATTATAGAGCAAACTTTCTTTTGCGCATTAGATAAATCTTATCGCCCAAAATATGCTTCTCATGCAAACCATCTTCTAAATAGTAAAGGAAAAATAGTAGGCTTGCTTTTTGATGACCCATTATATGAAGATCATCCTCCTTTTGGAGGTAATAAAGAAGAATACATATCCAATTTTAATTCAATGTTTAGTATTGAAATAATGGCTTCATGTTATAACTCTATAGAACCTAGAGCAGGAAGAGAATTATTCATTAAAATGATAAAGAAAAACCCTCAATAGGGATTTAAAAAAGAAAACCGCTTATTAAGCGGTTTTCTTTTTTGAAAAATAGATTCAAAGAATTAATTATTTGTTTCTTTAATGTATCCCCAACCTTCTTTTTGCCTACTATAAATTTGTACAAGAGGGTTTGGTACAACATCGACGCCTTTAATAAGCATCGATTTATCTGCTCCACCTCTTTTCATAGTAGTTGCACATACTTTAAAAGTCACATTATTATTTTCAGAAAATTTTAAAATAGCTTCTGCCACTGTTGATTTTTCAGATAAAACCATTTCGAGAGATCCACTATAAACTACAACTTCGAATTGCGAATCTGGAAAGCTCTTAGCCATAGAACTTACATGTCTCATTGTAGATTGATGTGTCTTTACATTGCTGCTGGTTACATCAAATACAAGTTTTGGGTCTTCTTGTGCTGTTAAGTTTAATGCAAAGAAAATCACTAACAACACCGTTAAATATTTTTTACTCACAGCATATATATTGCTTTTCTGGTGTTCGTGATTTTTTTTCAAAAAATTCATGAGTTGAAATATTAATTATTGTTACTTTCTTTAATATAGCCCCATCCTTCTGCTTGTTTGGTAATAATTTCCAAAATGCCGTCAGGAACTGTTCCTATACCAGAAATAAGCTGTGATTTATCAACTTTATGTCTTTTCATGGTTCCTTCACAAACTATAAAATTGATATTCTTATTTTTTACCAAAGCTGCAATATCACTTGCAACAGCCGATTTCTCCTTTAAAACCATATCAATAGATCCGCTGTACATAACAACTTCAAACTCTGACTCTGGATAAGCCTGTGCCATCATCTTTACATGTCTTACTGCAGCTTGATGTACTTTTGTATTACTGCTTGTAACATCAAAAACAATTTTCACAGGTTTTTCTTGTGCTGATAAATTTAGCGCAAAGAAAAGAGCTAAAAACAGCATTACATATTTTTTACTCACAGCATATATATTGCTTTTCTGGTGTTCGTGATTTTTTTTCAAAAAGTTCATTAGTTCTAATATTAAGAGTTAAAATATTATCCGCCAGCATAAATATAACCACAGCCATTTTCTTGTGCACGGCCTAATGCCCAAACACCTGATGGTACAAGTTGCACTCCTGGAAGAATACCACTTACCCAATCGTTATAAACTTCCGTAGAGTCTAATCCCATTTGTTGAGCAACAGCATTACTGTATACTTTTGTTGCTAAATCACAGGCGCAAAACATAGCACCTCTTTCTTGTAAGCGTTTAATACCATCTATTCCTGGTAATGGAAAATCACCCTCTTGTGGTTCGTAGTATGGGTTTCTAGTATAAGGTGCGCCAGAAGCATCTTTAACTCCAAAAACTTCACCTAGTGGATATTTTTCCCATAATCGATCTTCTAATGCAAGAGGAAGAGCGTTATGTCTTAACACAGACATTGCTGTAACATCTTCATCAGGAGATCCTGTTTCGTTGTTAGATAAATAAAAAGCCCAATTCCAAATAATTGGAAATCCTCCATGAGGTTCAGACCCATCATAAACAATTCTATGCTTTCCTTTTACACCTTTAAACCATTCATCGGCTTCGTGAAGTGTTTCCGGCTCAGGAGTAGTAGCGGCAACTGCAGTAGTTTCAGTCGCGGCTTCTTCTTTGCAACTTGTTAACAGAGTGAGACTACCCGCTGCAGCACCAAGTGCTAAAGACCCTAAAAATGTTCTTCGAGAATTTAAATTGTCATTTTTCATATATAATATAATTTAGTTGATTACTATACCAAAATAAAGGGTAAACAAATGAGGGGAGTAACCAAATATAATAATTAAATTAGGAATGAAAAAGAATAATCACCTGAAAATTAATAAAATAGAAAAACGTCTTTTATTTTTTATTTGGTTTTTGTCATACTATATTTTTGTTTATAGTACTCCATAATAGGTTGAAAAGGGCCCATTTGATGTTGTATTATAGAAAAATCATCGGCATAAGGTGGATATGGTGTTGACACAGGTTTTCTTTTTAAATCCGGGAAATCAATTTCTGGATTAATTTTTTGAGGTCTTTGTTGTTGGCTAATATATCCTGCAACATCGTAAGCTTCTTCATCTGATAAAATAGGAACTTGATATGTTGCGCCAAAAGGCATATTTGCTTTAATAAATTGTGCAGCCGTAATTACCCTGGTCATTCCAGCGCCATTATTAAATGAATCGTCTCCCCATAAAGGAGGATATTGATAAACAAGAGAATTTTTTATTTTTAATCCTTGCCCTTGCTTACCATGACAAGCAAAACAAAGATTGTCAAAAATATGTTTTCCCTTTACAAGATCAACAGGCCTGTTAGGTATTTCTATTTTAACAAACCCTTTATGTTTATAATCACCATCCTTATCCGCAAAACGATCTAACCATTTTAAATAGCTTACAAAAGCCTTCATTTCTTTGCTGTCTGCAGGCATCATTCTACCATTCATGCTACGTTCAAAACAACCGTTTATCCGCTCTTCAATAGTACCCATTTTATTTTCTCTCCCTCTAAATTGAGGGAATCGATCTACGACGCCAATAAGTGGTGCCGAATAAGGTTTTGTGCCAGCAAACAAATGACAGTTATTACAAGACAGGTTATTTCCTGCATATGCCAATTCTTCATTTCCATTTTGAGGTCCTAGATATTTGGGCGTGTTTTTAAAAAGTTCAAAGCCATATTTTATTTCTAAACTAGTTTTAGAATTATCTAGTGATGAGATGTAGTTATCAATGGTAAATAATTGAAAGGAGCTCCCTTCCATAAAAACATTTTTATTTGTAAAATTGCCGTAAATGACAAAGAGTAATAAAATTATAGATAGAATAGCTATAGAACAGAAGAAGTAAGTTCTACTTTTTATTTTTTTTAATTGTTTAGTATAATCTTTTTTATCCATTGATATTGGGTAACTATAGATTAATAATTAAGTAGAAAAGGGATAAAATTATTAAGATGTTAAACAAATATATTAAAAATGATTTACAAAACTGATTTTTAATAAATTGAACGATATTATAATTGTAAATAGCTTATTCTTTAGATTTGCCAAAACCATAAATAAGCTGACCAAAAAATCTTTTAGGAAATATATCTTCATCAGGGAAACCCAATTCTATAGTTCCGCTTTCTTCAGGTATATAATCAGTTTTAAAAATATAATCCCAAATACTTAAACTTATACCAAAGTTAATGCCTTGAGTTCTATTTTCCGGTAAGGCTTTTACATGATGGTATAAATGCATAACCGAATTATTAAAAATATATTTTAAAGGGCCCCAAGTTATTTTAATGTTTGCATGATTTAAATGACCAATGGCAATAGCAATAAAATGAACAATAAATGCTTGTTCAGGCTCAAAACCACCAATAATCATAACCCCAAATGTTTTTAGAGGTTTGTATAAAATATTTTCCATCCAATGGTAGCGCAAATGTGCTGCAAACCCCATTTCTTTAACCGAATGATGTACTTTATGAAAACGCCATAAAAACTCATATCTGTGTAGTAGCACATGAGTAAACCATTGCACAAAATCTAAAATGATGAAAAACACAAGTAATTGTGACCATATTGGCCAACTAGAGATGTCTAGTATAGAAAGACTTTTTTCTGTAATTCCTATATCGGCGAAAGCTAATCCTAAAATTTTGTAAAAACCGCTTATTAGTATTACAAAAATGAAAAAATTAAAAAACATATAAAATGCATCTAACCAGAAATCTTTTCTAATTATGGATTGATTTTTACGCCATGGGAATGCAATTTCTAATAACCAAACAATTAAAGAAATAATAATAAGACCCCAAAAATAGTTATTGTACCAAGGCACTTCAAAACTTATAGATTGCCAAGTCCAATTTAAAATTTCTGTAAAAGCGTTTTTAAAAGCATCAAAATATTTTTCCATGGTAATTATGTATTAGTTTTTTTGAAGTATTAGTGTAGACATGCATCTAATATCGTTAACGTTTACAGTCTTTAAAGGTTCCAAAAAAGAAAGGTAATGATTTTTTACAAGTGTATCTAATAATGTTTTTGTTAATAAGAAACGCGTTGTTTTGTCTGGTAATTTATAAACACCTTCAGATAATTGAACGACATTATTTTCAATTCCGATATTAGAAGTCATTCTAATAAATAATGAACCGTTTGGTTTTAAAATGCGTATTAATTCTGCAAACATAGTTTTAAAATGACTAGTGTTTTCCGCAAAATGTAAGACAGCGTTGCAAATAATATGGTCGAACATGTCGTTTTTAAAAGGGGTGCTTTCTAAGGTTGAAATTGAAAAGTTTTCAGCAATAGGATTATATTTTTGCTTTAAATCTTCAATGTATTTTTCATCTTTATCAATACCATAAATAGAAAACCCATTATTATAAAACCAGGGTAAATTTCTTCCACTGCCACAGCCGGCATCTAAAATTAAATCGGATGGCTTGTATCTCGACTTTAGAATTTGATCTATCAAATAAATATCAGTAGTTCCTAGCTGTGTTTTTAAGTGTCCCAAGTCATAGATGTTAATGCTTTACAAAGTTGAAAAAAATAAACAGGTTGTCCAAAAAGCAATTTTAATTATTCTAAATAAACTTTATACTTAATAAGTTATAATAATCAATTTGTATTATATGATAAAAGTCATGTTAAGAATTTGATGATATATATATATTGCACTAAATAAGACAAAAAGGTCTTTTTAGCAAATAACTAATCAAAAACATTAAGTATGTTATCTAAAAAACAGGCAAGAGCATTTTTTTTAGGAGGTACACTAGTAACGTTCCTAATTTTTATTGGACTTACAGTGTTTTCTTTATCAGAAGGAAATGATCAAACTAACAGAGAAAATCTTACTGAATCTGTAGTAAGAGGGAAAAACATTTGGGAATCTAATAATTGTATGGGTTGTCATACAATATTAGGAGAAGGAGCGTATTATGCTCCGGAATTGACAAAAGTTGTTGATAGATTAAATCTAAAATATGATGGTAGTGGAGAAGAGGTTATCAGAAGTATTTTAATGTCGCAGGTGCCTTGGCAGCCAAACGGAAGAAAAATGGTTGCTTATGGGATGACAGAACAAGAAGCGGCAGATGTAGTCGAATTTTTTAAATGGATTGGAGAAATAGATTTAAATGGATTTGACAGAATTGTATCCCCACTCGCAAAAGATAACATTAACAACTAAAC
>JAGLKH010000039.1 GCA_023141985.1 Flavobacteriaceae bacterium
AAACGTAAGTTAATCCCTTCCTCTCTGCAAAAGAAAAAACTGCAACGCAGTTGCAAGTATTGTGAAGAAAAATAGTGAAGCTTGCTTCAACTATTTTTAGGAACAATGCTAATAGATTTTTTTCTTTTGGGAATCATAAAAAGAGAGTCTCGGGAAAAACGTAAGTTAATCCCTTCCTCTCAACAAGCAGAAAAGAGACTAACATAGTTAATCATTTCACTCTGCTGTGATTTTTATTTTTTAATTGCATTTTTTTTATATCTTTAACGCTTTAACTAATAAAATATTAAGATCAAGAACAATGAAAAGATTATTTTCTATTCTAGCTATCGCAGGTATTATGGCATTCGGAACTGTAAATGCTAATACAAATGCGAACACAAACACAATTGTTAATAGCACAATTGTTAGTTCAACTCAAGATGAAGGAGCTACTGCTACTGAAGAAGTTGGATTTCATCAAGAATTAAAAAAGAGATTTATTGAAGGAGGCCCAGGATTTATGGGTATTGTATTATTATGTTTAATTCTAGGGCTAGCAATAGCTATTGAGAGAATTATCTTTTTAAACCTTTCTTCAACAAACACAAAAAAATTAACTCAAGATGTAGAAGAGGCACTTAGCTCTGGTGGTGTTGAAGCTGCAAAAGAAGTTTGTAGAAACACTAAAGGACCTGTGGCTTCTATTTTTTATCAAGGATTAGATAGAACAGATGAAGGCCTGGAGCAAGTTGAAAAAGCTGTTGTAAGCTATGGTGGAGTACAAATGGGACAACTAGAGAAAAACGTGTCCTGGATTGCATTATTTATTGCATTGGCACCAATGCTTGGTTTCATGGGAACAGTAATTGGTATGATTTCTGCATTCGATAAAATTGAAGCAGCAGGAGATATGAATCCTTCACTTGTTGCTGGTGGTATTAAGATAGCACTTTTAACTACTGTATTTGGTTTAGTAGTAGCTATTATACTTCAAGTATTTTACAATTACATTATTGCAAAAATCGATAGTATCGTAAATGATATGGAAGATGCATCAATAACATTGATGGATTTATTAATAAGAAACAAGAATTAATAATTTTTTATAAATCATAGACTATTATGAATTTACACAAAATATTTAAGATAATTGCTGCATTATTGAGTTTAGTTGGTGCTATATTTTTAGTACTAATTATCTCAAAAGGAGATGAAGCAATTGATGCTGCCTATATTTCGGGTGGTAATACAAGCATAGTAGATAATATGTCTTTTGTAGCTTATGTGATTTTTGGATTAGCTTTATTATTCGTTGTGCTTTTTGTAATTAAAAATTTATTTACAGACACAGGATCCATAAAAAACACTCTAATAGGAATAGGAGCTTTTGCAGCAGTATTAGTTGTAGCCTATCTTTTTAGCGGGGGTGACACAACAGAATATTTTGATCAAGGTGTTCTGGTTACAGAAGGGAAATCACATATGGTTGGTACTGGATTAGTAGCTTTTTATATTTTAGGGACATTAGCTATATTTTCAATATTATTTTCAGGAATAAAAAAAATGATTAAGTAATTATGGCAAAACGAGCAGCACCAGAAGTAAATGCAGGCTCTATGGCAGATATTGCATTCTTGCTACTAATATTTTTCTTAGTAACAACAACTATGGAAAAAGATTCTGGTATAAACAGAAAACTTCCTCCTATAGAAGAATCAGATGAAGAAGTTATTATCAAGCAAAAAAATATTTTTACCGTATTATTAAATAATAGAGACCAATTGCTTGTAGAGGATGAATTGATGGAACTAAAAGATCTAAAAACTGCTGCTATAGAGTTCTTAGATAACGGTGGCGATGGTTCTTGTACATATTGTAATGGAAAACGAAATCCTAAATCGTCAGACAATCCGGATAAGGCAATAATTTCTCTAAAGAACGAACGTAAAACATCTTATGGTATGTATATATCAGTTCAAAATGAATTGGTTGCTGCATATAATGTCTTAAGAAATAAAAGAGCCCAAGCTCAATTTGGAACGTCTTTTATAGAAATGCAAAAAAACTATAAAGATGTAAATTGGATTGGGAATAAAGTAAAGTTAAAAGAGAAGATAGATCAAATCAAGATTGAATATCCTCAAAAACTTTCAGAAGTACAATAATTTATAATTTAATACAGTATTATAAATGTCTAAATTTAAAAAGAAAAAAGGAGGTGGCTTACCAGCAATTAATACAGCTTCCTTGCCAGATATTGTTTTTATGTTATTATTTTTCTTTATGGTGGCTACCGTAATGAGAGAAAACACACTCATGATCGAAAACAAATTACCTTCTGCTTCAGAAGTTGAAAAGCTCGAAAAGAAAAACTTAGTAATGTATATTTACATAGGAAAACCTAGCCGTAACTATAAAAAGAAGTATGGTACTGAAGCAAGAATACAGCTTAACGATAATTTGAGAGAAGTATCAGATATTCGTGCATTTATTGAAGCTGAAAGAGCAGATAAACGTGAAGAAGAAATTCCATATTTAATTACATCGTTAAAAGTAGATAAAGATGCAAATATGGGAATAGTTGGTGATGTTAAGCAAGAATTAAGAAAAGTTAATGCTTTAAAAATCAATTACGCCGCCATTAAAGGTGATGTGTCCAGGAACTAGCAATAAGAAATTTTATTTTGTTAATGCATAAAAAACGGCTTTCTATTTTTAGAAAGCCGTTTTTAATTTAACTAACTTTGCGCTATGAGAGATGTTATTTTTTGTATACTAACATTAATAAGTTGTCAATCTATTATTGGACAAAACGAAACTACAACGGAGTCTGATACTCTTTATAGAGAAGATCAATTTTATTTTGGCATTACCTATAACCTTCTTGGTAAAATGCCTGAAAGCATGTCGCAAAATGGATTTTCTAGTGGGTTTCATTTAGGCTTTATTAGAGATATGCCAATTAATAAAAGTAGAAATATAGCATTTGGGTTAGGTTTAGGATATTCGGCAAATTCATACAATCAAAATCTATTGATTTCTAAAGATCAGTCAGGTGATTTTAATTATAGCTTACTTGAAAGCGCCTCTTTTAATAAGAATAAATTCTCAACTCATTTAATCGAAATTCCATTTGAATTTAGATGGAGAACATCTACTACAAACTCTTATAAATTTTGGAGAATCTATTCGGGGTTTAAATTGGGTTACGTGTTTGCTTCAACCTCAAAGTTTAAAAGTTCCGGACAGAGTATAAAACTTAAAAATATTTCTCATTTTGAAAAGATTCAATATGGTTTTACTCTAAGTGTAGGTTATAATACCTGGAATACTTATTTGTATTATTCCCTTAATTCTATATTTAAAAATGAAGCTGAGATTGATAGCGAATCTATAGATATCAATGCTATTAAAATCGGGCTAATATTTTATATTTTATAATTTTTGTCATTCCTGTGAAAAAAGGAATCTATTATAGCCAATAGTTTAACAAAATTAGTTGAGGAATTAACCCAACAAAAAAGCCTGTTATTAACTCGATGTTAGAGTGTGCATATAGATGAAGCCTGGATGTAGCTATTGCACCTATTACAATAGTAAATAAAGCTATAGATGCATTAACATTGATGTTATAATGAATACTCATAGCGATTATAAACATGAACACACCAGCTGAAGCAATCATGTGTATGCTCGCTTTAAAGTTTAGTATCGCTAATATTAAACAAGCAAGTGTAGAAAGTAAAGCGCCTACAAAAAAATAGTATAGTTCTACAATTTCATTACTTGGCAAAACATATTTAATAATAAGAAATACAATAGCACAATTTATTATTAGAGGCAGGATACGCTCTTTTGTTGTTGCTAAATGTATTGTGGTTATTTTATCTAATGTTTTTAATAAAAAAAAAATTAGTATCGGGAGTATTATGGTAAGTAAGGCTAATGTAAATAATTTAGCTTTTATAATTGGAAAAGGAATAAATCTTGGGGATTTAGAAAAATAAAAAGCAACACAAATACAAGGCATTAACAAGGGATGAAAAATATATGATATACTTTTTAATATAGCGTTCATTTAAATTTGTTTTCTAAGTCTGGCCACCGGAATATCAAGTTGCTCTCTATATTTAGCCACCGTACGTCTTGCAATTGGATATCCTTTTTCTTTTAATAGTTTGGCTAGTTTTTCATCGGTTAATGGTTTTTTCTTGTTTTCATCTTCAATTACAGTTTCAAGGATTTTCTTAATCTCTCTTGTAGATACATCTTCACCTTTAATGTTTTTCATAGACTCGCTAAAGAATTCTTTTATCAGTTTTGTGCCGTATGGCGTATCCACATATTTACTGTTGGCAACCCTTGAAACCGTAGAAATATCCATGTCAATTTCGTCGGCAATATCTTTGAGAATCATAGGTTTCAACTTACGTTCATCACCTGTTAAAAAATATTCTTTTTGATAATGCATTATAGCACTCATAGTAATGAATAATGTTTGTTGACGCTGTTTTATAGCTTCAATAAACCACTTGGCACCATCTAATTTTTGCTTAATAAATTGAACTGCTTCCTTTTGAGATTTCGATTTTTCTTTTGCTTCTTTATAACCTTTTAGCATATTGCTATATTCTCTCGACACATGAAGTTCTGGCGCATTTCTTCCATTTAGGGTTAAATCTAATTGATTTTCGATAATTTTAATTGTAAAATCTGGTACGACATGTTCAATAATTCTGCTATTTCCTGAAAAAGAACCACCTGGTTTAGGGTTTAATTTCTCAATTTCTAAAATGGCATCTTTAAGCTGAATTTCGTTTATATTAAATTTTTTAAGCAATTTCTTATAGTGCTTCTTCGTAAACTGATCGAAAGCTTTTTCAATGATATGAATTGCTAATTCTATAGTAGAATTTTGTTTTTTACGTAGTAATTGAATTTGTAAACATTCCTGTAAATCTCTTGCAGCTACTCCGGCTGGATCCAATTGCTGTACTATTTTTAAGGTAGCTTCTATTTTATCTTCAGTAGTATAGATATTTTGAGTAAATGCAAGATCATCCATAATATCTGTTAAAGAACGTCGTATATAACCGCTACTATCAACACTCCCGATAAGAAATTCGGCAATTTTATAGCCTTCATCATCTAATCTAAATGTGCTTAATTGGTTTTTTAAATATTGGTTAAATGAAATTCCTGAAGCATAAGGAATGCTTTTATCTTCATCGTCTGTACTATAGTTACTAGTATGCAGTCTATAATCTGGAATCTCATCATCGCTTAAATAATCGTCAACATTTATATCCTCTGCAGCAATAGATTCGTTATCATTTAAATCTTCAGTGGTATTGGAAAAATCATCTTCAAATTCATCGGTTTCTTCTTTCCCTCTTTCAAGAGCCGGGTTCTCTTCTAACTCTTGTTTTAAGCGTTGTTCAAAAGCTTGTGTAGGGAGCTGAATTAGCTTCATCAACTGTATTTGTTGAGGCGATAATTTTTGCGATAATTTAAATTGTAAATACTGTTTAAGCATATTCAAAGATAATTAATCAACTAAATATAGTAAATAGAATAGAAATTAAGTTTCAATTATTAAGATTCCTGCCTT
>JAGLKH010000390.1 GCA_023141985.1 Flavobacteriaceae bacterium
TTACAAATAACCTATGGTTTTATTATGGGTTTTGCTCGTATCGGTTTTGACGGACTACATGAGTTTATTCCTTTTAACACAGCAAGAGCTGTACATACAAATTTATTAGTTGTATGGCTGTTATCAGGTTTTATGGGAGCAGCATATTATATTATTCCTGAAGAAGCACAAAGAGAGTTAGTAAGTGTTAAATTGGCATATGTTCAATTAATTAGCTTAGCAGTAGTTGGAGTAGTTGCAGTTGTTGGGTTCCATTTTAATATTTGGGAAGGACGTAAATTTTTAGAAATTCCGAGACCTTTAGATTATTTAGTAGTAGTAAATGTACTATTATTTTTAGGACTTATTTTAGTGACCCTATTTAAAGGAAAACGAAGAACAACAACAGCATTAGTGCTTTCTATGGGGCTTTTATTTGCTGCTTTGTTATACTTGCCAGGAATGTTACAATTTGATAGTCAAGTAATGGATTCTTTCTTCCGCTGGTGGGTTGTTCATTTATGGGTAGAAGGTGTTTGGGAGTTAATTATGGGAGGTATTTTATCTTTCTTATTAATAAAATTAACTGGTGTTGATAGAGAAGTAATCGAGAAATGGTTATATGTAATTGTTGGATTAACTTTTCTTTCAGGAGTTTTAGGAACAGGACACCATTACTATTATATAGGCGTTAACAAAATTTGGATAATTGTTGGTGGAATTTTCTCCGCACTAGAGCCTTTAGCATTTTTAGCAATGGCATTATTTGCAGTTAATATGTATCGAAAAGGTGAGAAAAAACATCCTAATAAATTAGCGTTATATTGGACCTTAGGCGCAGCAATTATTTCATTTATTGGAGCAGGATTATTAGGTTTTGCGCATACCTTACCACAAACAAATTTATATACACACGGTACATTGGTAACAGCAATGCATGGTCATTTAGCATTTTGGGGAGCGTATGCAATGATTGTTTTAGCTATAATTAGTTATAGTTTACCAAATATGACAGGAAGGAAACTATACCAAAGTACAAGAGGTAGAACAGCATTTTGGATGGCTAATATTGGGATGATTGCTATGACTATTTCTTTTGGTGTTGCAGGTGTTGCACAAGTTTATTTAGAGCGTAAATTTGGAATGGACTTTATGCTAGTACAAAAAGAAATAAGTATTCATTTTGCAGTATTAATAATTTGTGCAACGTTGTTTACAATAGGAATCATACTTTACATGATAGACTTTTATAAGCATGGTAAACCAACCGATGAAGCCTTAGAAATAGGTCAATAATTAATAAGACTCTAAATAATAATTATAGTATTTGGATATTACAAAATAGTGAAGTGTTGGAGATAAATGAGTTGGTTATTGAAGTTGCTAATGAGCTTATTATTCATATGAAAAGAGAAGAACTTATTCTTTTTCCATTTATAAAGCATCTAGCTATATCTAATGAAAATAATACTAAACCAACGCTTCCTAATTTTGGAACCGTAAATAATCCTATTAGTATGATGGAGAATGAGCATGAAAAAGCGGGCGATATTTTTATGCGTATAGCGAAATGAAGTAATAATTATACGCCACCCGAAGAAGCATGTAATACATTTAGAGCCTTATATTCAAAATTGAATGAATTTGAACAAGATCTTCATCAACATATACATTTAGAAAATAATATTTTGTTTCCAAAAGCTATTCTTTTAGAACAAGGATTACGATAAAACATCAAAATATTATTTTCTAAATACATATATGTATACATTTAGCTATATTATGGCTTCTTATACTAGTTATTATTTGAAATTATTGTAAAAGAAAATGATGATTTTTTTCTTTATACAAATTAGAAAATTAAGGCATAGCTGTAGCTACGGTTTCTTTTTATAATGAAGTAGAAAGGAAAACGGCACATTTTATTACGGTAATTTTAAATGATAAATGGTATTAATAAAAGGAAATTAAATGAAGAGTGAAGCACCATATTACAAAGCATCAGGTAAAGAAGTTGAAGTCTTTGAACATACGTATAAAAATAAAATTCCTTTTTTATTAAAAGGACCAACAGGAACTGGTAAATCTCGTTTTATCGAATTTATGTCTCATAAATTAGATAAGAAATTAATTACTATTTCTTGTCATGAAGAAACATCTTCAACCGATTTGATAGGTAGATATATAATAAAAGGGGCCGAAACTATTTGGGTTGATGGCCCCTTAACTATTGCTGTTAAAGATGGTGCAATAATTTATTTAGACGAAATTGCAGAAGCACGACCAGATGTAATTGTTGCGATCCACTCTCTTACAGATCATCGAAGAGAACTGTTTATTGATAAATTAGGAGAAACTATTAAAGCACATGAAGATTTTATGTTAGTAGCGTCTTTTAACCCAGGATATCAAAGAGGTTTTAAAGAATTAAAACCATCTACAAGGCAACGATTTGTGGCTACTACATTTGACTATCCAGACGCAAAAATTGAAGCGGAAATTTTAATCAATGAAACAGATATTGAATTAGATATTGCAAAAAAATTGGTAAACATTGCTACTAAAATTAGAAATTTAACCGAATTAGGTTTAACCGAAACAGTTTCAACACGGCTATTGGTAGATGCTGCTAAATTAATTCATAGTGGATTGCCAAAACGACTTTCGGTTCATGTTGCTGTAGTTGAACCTTTATCTGATGATTTTGAAGTCATCGAAGCGCTTAAAGACTTATGTGACTTAATGATATAAAAATAGTAAGCAGTAAACAGTATCAGTTGGCAGTTTTTAAAATGCATGGCAATTGAATACTGAATACTGAATACTGAATACTGAAAAAATGTTTGAGTTTGAGCCAGATGAATTTATATTTTCCAAGTTTGCCCATTATTTTAAGCGTCGTAAAAAGAAAAAGCAAGAGCGTATAGCTCATGCAGTAAAATTAGAGGATATTAAACCTAGATTAACCATTTTTGCCCGGGCTATTACAGGTAATTCTATCGAAATATTTGAAGCTGAGCGAGAAGGAGGTTACAAGAATAATAATTTTTTTCTTCCAAATAAATTTGCCGATTTTCCTTCAGTAGATGAAAATATATCCTTTTATTTATTCCGGATTTTGTATATGTCGATTCAAAAGAATTTAGAT